>CALVRQ010000129.1 GCA_944358685.1 uncultured Bacilli bacterium | reverse complement strand
GTAAGCATGGACTTTATTGAGGAAAAGCTCGGTACGCAGGAGTTTCCCGAAATCCTGAAGTCGACTCCGGGTGTGCATGCCAACAAGGAAGGCGGAGGTTATGGTGACTCTGAAATCTATATGCGTGGGTTCGGCAACGAGAATATCGCCGTGATGGTGAACGGTGTGCCGATGAACGATATGGAGTGGGGAGGCATCTATTGGTCGAACTGGGCAGGACTGACCGATGTGACACGCACCATGCAGACCCAGCGCGGTTTGGGTGCTTCGAAGGTATCGGCTCCTTCGGTAGGTGGTACCATTAACATTGTGACCCGTGGACTGGATAGCGAAAAAGGCGGAACCCTTGCTTATTCGATGGGGAACGACGGCATGAACAAGATTTTGTTCAGCGTTTCTACCGGTGTGTCGAAAAGCGGCTGGGCAATGACGTTGCTCGGTGCCCGTACGTGGGGTAACGGTTATGTGCAAGGCACTGACTTCGAAGGATACAATTATTTCCTGAATATCTCGAAACGCCTGAATGATGCGCACCAGTTGTCGTTGACGGCTTTCGGTGCTCCGCAAAAGCACTACCAGCGTGACGGTGCCCTGACCATTGCCGGCTGGCAACGTATGGAGAAGGTGTATGGCGTGAAGAATTACAAATACAACTCTACGTACGGATTCGATAACAACGGCGAGCGTCAGAGCGCGGAATACAACGTATACCACAAGCCGCAAATCAGCTTGAACCACCAGTGGCAGATTGATGAGAAATCATCGCTGAGTACGGTGGCATACGTATCAATCGGACGCGGTTATGGAAATTCCGGACAAGGAAATGAAGACTATGGATATTCGTACCGCGACTGGAACGGTGCTTATTACGGTGAATTGCAGACCAAATTCCGGAAAGCTGACGGTACGTTCGATTATGGAGCCATCGAAGACATCAATGCCGCAAGTGAGTATGGTTCGATGTTGGTCATGAGCCAGTCGAAGAACTATCACAACTGGTACGGCTTGCTTTCTACGTATACGACCAAGTTCGGCAAATACTTTGATTTCTACGGAGGTATTGATTTCCGTTATTATAAAGGTACGCATACGAACGAGATTTCGGACTTGTTCGGCGGCCAGTATTTCATGGACTCTACCCGTGGCGATGTGCAGGTGGAAAACAATATCAATAAAGCCAATCCGGCATGGAGATACCAGAAACTGGGTGTAGGCGATGTGGTGTACCGTGACTATGACGGACACGTATTGCAAGAGGGAGCTTTCTTCCAGACCGAGTTCAACAAGGATAAGCTCTCGGCTTTCGTGGCAGGTTCGTTATCGAATACCACGTATTGGCGTTACGACCGTTTCTATTACGACGAGGCTCATGCCAAATCCGATAAAATCAGCTTCTTGGGCTTTACGGCAAAGGGTGGTGCCAACTACAACATCACCGACAATCACAATGTATTCTTTAACTTAGGATATATCAGCCGTGCGCCGAAGTTCTCTTACGGTGCTTTCATGCAAGCTACTACGAGCCATGCCATCAACAAGGATGCCAAGAACGAGAAGGTATTGTCGTTCGAGTTGGGATACGGTTTCCGCAACGAGTGGCTGAGTGCGAACGTGAATGCTTATTATACCAAATGGCTGGACAAGACCATGACCAAGAGCGGTACGATGGATAACCAGACGGAGTATTACATGAACATGACCGGTGTGAACGCCTTGCACAAAGGTATCGAGCTGGATGTGAAAATCACTCCGTTGAACTGGCTGGAACTGACGGGTATGTTCTCGTTGGGTGACTGGAAATGGGACAGCAACGCTACGGGATATGCTTACGATGCTTACGGTCAGGCATTGACGGCTGAAGGAACCGTTACCACAGTAGGTGCTGCCGACCATGCCAATGCCAAGATTAACCTGAAAGGTGTGCGTGTAGGAGGTTCGGCACAGACCACGGCGGCTATCGGCGCTACCTTCAAGATTGGCAAGTCCATCCGTGTAGGTGCCGACTGGACGTATTACGGACGCAACTATGCGTACTATTCATTGTCGGGAAGCAACCTGTCGTTGGGCAGGGAGGTGTCTGTGCTCGACCCGTGGAAGATTCCGGCAGCCAGCCAGTTTGACCTGAACGCTTCTTACCGCTTCAAGATCGGCAAGCTGAATGCTATCCTTTCCGGAAACGTGAACAACCTGTTGGATTACCAGTACATCTCGAAGGCATTCAATCCGAACACGCTTTCTTCCTCTACACTACAAGAAGCTACCGCCGAAAACATTTATTGCTACTACGCATTCGGCCGTACGTATAGCTTGAGACTGAAAGTAAACTTCTAATCCTAAAAAAGAAACGCAGTATATGAAAAAGATAATATTGATGTCGACCGTATTGCTGGCAGGCTTGTCGGCGTGCGAAGATTACAACGACCAGTTTAATATTGATTCTTCCCTGACCGATGTGAAGACGGGTGTCACTATCCAGCTGGCTTCTTCCGATTATGGAACCATAGCGGGAATGGAAGAAAATA
>CALVRQ010000128.1 GCA_944358685.1 uncultured Bacilli bacterium | reverse complement strand
TAATTAAAATCAAAAGTTATCTACAGAAAGGAGGTGTTATTGTGTTAAAAAGAAACTCGAAAAAAATTATAACAGTTCATGATGAACTGTTATTTGAATTATATTCATTAAGGCCAGACACAATTAGTTATGAGTTGATAAATGGCAATGTATATTTAGTAAACTCTGCAAAAAGTTTAAATTATGAAATTGGTTTAAGGGTAAAATTAGAATATGAGAATGTTAATGAGGATGATTTAAAAAAAATATCTTCTTTTGAATTTGATATTTCTATTTATTATGAACAATTATGTTTTTCCAATATTGAGAAGTATGTTTGTAATGTACTTTTTGATAAGTTCTTAAGTACACAACAAGACTTTGATATAACCTTTTCGGAAATCGAATATTTATACCGAGGAAAGTGCTCAAAAAAACTTTGTGTTTTAAGAAATGACATAGCATTGAAATATGCAAAAGCATTTGATTCATTATCCAAAAAAGAATTATTTTTGATAACGAATAATAATTTTAGAAATAAAAGATATGGAGTACGAAATTTATGTATTCATCAACCTTTTTTATCTTTGAAATCTATATTAAGAGTTTCTAAAAATAATCTTGCAGTATCATATTCTTTTGGTGGTTTTGGTGAGGTTATTAAAGCATCAAAACGATATTCTACAATACTTTCAAACAAAGCATACCAGATAAATTTTAACGAGTTAAAACTTCATTTAACTGGTTATTATTTAGCAAGGGACGTTTTTATAACTTTAGGGATAATGGAAAAAATGTTTAGATCGGAGTTTCCTTATAATCCACCAATAGATTTACTTATCGAATTTACGAGAGAATTATCTTATAATTCATTTTATAAAAATCCATTAAGAGATTATAAGGCAATGTGTAAATACGTTTTAACAAGTTTAAGATATATTGATAAAATTATTGATATAGAAGAGATTTATCATGAAACTGAAGAATTTGCCATTGAACATGAAATGGATAAAGACGAAAATGGCAATTATGAATATGAATTTACTTTAAAAGATGTAGGTCGTAATGCTGATTTAGAAATTTGTGCCACTATTGGTTACAAACGATCTCATAACAATTTTCAATATATCCATTAATTTTGCTACTTTTGTGGAAAAAAGCAAATCTTTTGTGGAAAAAATGTCAAAAAAGCCTTATAAATAAAGGGGAAAAGCATTTTATATTATAGGTAAAAAAAGGAGAAGTAAAAATGATAAAAATAGATAAAGATTTACTGTTTATTCTAAGTTCTAATTGCGATAAAAAAGCTTATCGTGCTAATATCGTTTTTTTAATTAATTCAGGTGTTCTTACAAAAATAGAAATGGATATTTGTAATTCTGTATGCCGGAATTTAGATGCATATAATGTTACCCATTTAGAAAATGTGCTTTTACTTAAGCATATAGATTTTTCTGATTTAGAACACTTAACTATGATTAGTTATTCTGAAATGTACGAAAAGATAAATCAATTAATTGAAAAAAGATACAAGGAAGAATATCAAAAAATTATTAGTGAGAGTGAAGATTCTTTGAATAAAGCAATCTATGATGAGAAAGCTCTATCATTATTTTTTAAAAGATATGCTGAAAAAATAGATATTAACGAAAGTTCAGTTTTTGAAAATTTAGAGCAAGACCCAGCAATGCAAGAAAATAAAAAAGGGATTTCTAGTGGTAATCAATTCATTGATGATATGTCAGGCGGAATTTTATATAGCGATGTAACTACGATTATTGGTTCTACAGCTACTGAACGAACTTTATGGGCTATTAATATTGCTTATAAGGCACTTAAAGAAAAAAAGAATGTTTTGTATATTTCGTTAGATTTTAATGAAGCAGAAATTTATAAAAGGTTATTTTCAAGACATTCATGTGATAGAAAAATTAATAAAAAAATTAATCCAGATTATTTATATAATGATTATGATAAAGAAGTATATACACAAGTGTATATGGATTTTAAAAATTTTTTCTTTAATCATTTATTCTTATATGATAAAGAAAAAATAAGTATTAATTCATTATATAGTTTACAAAAACTTATAGTATATGCAGAAAATAAATGTTTGGATAAGAATGACTGTGGAATCGATTTAATTATTATAGACGGATTTTCTAATATAAGATTAGAAATAAATAATAAGACAATAAATAACTCTGCTCGTATAATTAATGAATATTATAAATATTTAAAAAATCAAGCCAATAATTTTTTGTGTACTAATAAGAAAATTCCTATTGTGGTAACCTCACCACCAGATAAAGGCTCTGCAATTTATTTGATAAACAATTGTGAATATTTGTTAGATTATGTTTCCAATGAAATGGTTAATCTATCTGATAGTGTTTTTACTATAAAATGGGATGAATATTCAAGGAAATCAAATAAGGTATACCTTAAAATTTTAAAATCTCCTCTTAAAATAATGGAAGAAGCTAAAATATGTCCAGCAGATATAGCCTATTGTCATTTAAAATATTCTGAAGATAACAATGATGATGAAGTTTCAAAAGATGAATGTATTGCTTATCTTAAAGAAGAAAATCAAATTCTTGCTAACACTAGTTTAAATTCTGTTGAAGAATCAATGCGTCAATTTCCAACTCCTACGAAATTATCTGATCAAGAATTAGATTCTTTTTTTGACGATATAGATAAACTGTAATAATAATGAAAATGAAATTTAAAGATATAGGCCATTATTTGACACAAATAGGATTATATTTGTGTAGTGTTGATTCAAAGGAGTTTGAAGAACGAGTACAAATAAAAGAAAATATAATTAACTTTTTGATGCAATCTTATTTGTATCTTCAAAGTTATCAACAGCTTGAGTTACTAGATTCTAATGCAGAATGTCAAAATGAATTTAAAGCTATAGAAAATGAAGAGGATGTTTATCTAACTAAAAAGCAAGTAATTGAGCAATATAAGCCTTTATTCACAGAGTATGGATTAACGCAGGCTATTTATACGAAAGGATTACCATATATTAAGAGAGGTAACAAGTATTTCTTTAATAAAAAAGAGATAGACAAGTGGATAGTAGATTCAAAAAAAGATAGTAACTCTCAAAGAGTTAAGTATGTTTAGTTTGTTGTATAAACAAATTTTATGTGGTAACAGTATTACAGGTGGTGATATTTTATGATGAAGGAAAAGAATATAACGGAGATCATCCCCAATCAAAAGTATCGAATTGATATAGAAAGTGGGAGACGTTATGATGGCACAAGAAATAGAATTGTTAAATATGCTAATACTTTAACTGAAGCAAGAGCAATAAGAGATGATATTCTTTATGAGATAAGAAATAAAAAATTAAAGCCAAATAGTAATATTAGTTTTTATGATTTTTCTAAATTATGGATTAAAGATTATGTGGAAGTTAATGTAAAGCCATCAACAGCAAGTGGCTACAAATGTAATTTGAATGCTTATATTTTGCCAGTATTCAAAGATTATAGATTAAATGAAATCAAATCCTACCATTTGGAAAGGTTTTATAATGATTTAAAAAATAGAACTACACATTTATTAGATAGTAATGGAATGAGGAAAAAACTTTCCTCTACTACTATTCAAAAAGTACATAGACAATTATCATTAATGTTTAATACTGCTATTAAGTGGGATTTTCTTGATATTAACCCATGTACTAAAGTTATGAAACCGCCTACACAAGCATCTCCAGAAATGGATTTTTATAGCGAAAAGGAAATAAATGAAATACTGGATTGCCTTGAAAATGAGGGGCTTTCATTTAAAACAGCTATTTATATGTTAATTTTTGGTGGGTTTAGACGTGGCGAATTATTAGGATTACATTGGGAAGATGTAAACTTTGAAACTCGTATGATTTCAGTTAAGCGAAACTTAATCAATATCAGGCATAGAGGTGTTATTGAGGATACTACAAAAACATTAAAAAGTGTTCGAGAGGTCTTAATGCCTAAAAAAGTATTTGATTTGTTATCTTTGTATAAAATGGAACAAGAAAATAATAAAAGACTATTAAAAGATAATTGGAAAGATAGTCCTTATGTATTTAAGTCAGAGTTTGGTGGATTTATAAATCCCGAAAGATTAACAGATAAATGGAACCGCTTTTTGAAGAAATATAAGCTTCGTAAATTACGTTTACATGATTTGCGACATACGTCAGCTACTTTCTTAATAAGTAAAGGTATTCCTATTGCAACTGTTAGTAAAAGATTAGGTCATTCTAATATATATACCACATTAAATATATATACTCATTCTGTGAATGATGATGAAATAACAGCTATTGATGTTATTAATGAGAATTTTTTTAAGTAAATTCTCATTTTTATATTAAATTTTATTTAAAGTATGGTATAATTTATGTATGCACATGTGGCGAAATTGGTAGACGCGGCAGACTCAAAATCTGCAGAAGAGTGATCTTAGTATAGGTTCAAGTCCCTTCATGTGCACCATTTAATTTGTGAATAAATTATTTTAATATATTAGAGGATGAATACCCTCTATTTTTTGTTAAAAGAGATATTAGGTGGGGAAAATCCCACCTAACACTAAATTTGTATATTTAGGTGGGAATTAGGTGGGATTATTT
>CALVRQ010000127.1 GCA_944358685.1 uncultured Bacilli bacterium | reverse complement strand
GTAATGGCAGACAATGAAGCAATATTGCTTAAAGAAGAAGACGACGAAGAGCTAAAACCCATTTTGGGCGAAATAAAAAAACAAAATATTGCTTATAGATTTGTTAAAAGATTAGTGGACATAATAGCAGGTATTGTAGGTGTGATATTTTTAATACCTATAACAATAGTTGTAGAAATAATTAGAATTGTAAAAAAAGAAAATGATGGACCACTTTTTTATACACAACTTAGAATAGGCAAAGATGGTAAACAATTTAGAATGTTTAAATTTAGGTCAATGTGTATGAATGCAGATGAAAAACTTAAAGAATATTTACAGGAAAATGAAGAAGCAAGAAAAGAATACAAAAAATATAAAAAACTAAAATGTGACCCTAGAATTACAAAGGTGGGAAAGGTACTTAGAGCTACAAGCCTTGACGAATTTCCACAACTAATAAATGTACTTAAAGGAGATATGAGCTTAGTAGGACCAAGACCATATCTCCCAAGAGAACAAAAAGAAATGGGAGAATATTATTCTGCAATAACAAAAGTAAAGCCAGGTATAACAGGACCTTGGCAGGTTAAAGGAAGAAGTAAGATTGATTTTGAAGATAGACTCAAGATAGATTTTGAATATGTTAAAATATGTTCTTTGAAGCAAGACTTTATAATTTTACTACGTACATTAAAGAATGTAATGAAAAAAGAAGGAGCAATGTAAAAAGATTTCTATGGATAATCAAAAAATAAAAGTGATTCATATTATGCAGTCAGCTGGAGGAGTTGCCGAATATGTAAAAGAATTATTAAGTAATCTTGACAAAAAAATTTTTGAAAACGTCTTGATTGTTTCAAACGATTATAAAATGAATAGCGATATTCTTAATAAATGTCAAAGATATTATTTTGTTGATATGGTTAGAAATATTAATGCGGTAAAAGATGTAAAGTCAATTTTAAAAGTAAAAAATATTTTGCAAAAGGAAAATCCAGATGTTGTATATTTGCATAGTAGTAAAGCAGGTGCAATTGGAAGAATAGCATTACTTTTTGATAAAAAAACAAAAATTATTTACAATGCACATGGATGGTATTTCAATGCAGATATAGGAAAAAAGAAAATTATTTTTCAAATTATAGAGAAAATTTTAGCTTATAAAACGGATAAGATTATAGCTATATCTAATAGTGAATATGAGTCAGCTTTAAGTAAAAAGATTTGTAAAAGCGAAAAGCTGGTTCTAATTAATAATGGAATTGACATAAATAGATTTGAAAAAAACAACGAATATAGAAAGTCTACTAGAAAAAAATACAATATTAAAAATAATGAGGTTTTAGTGGGAATTGTTGGAAGAATAAGCAAACAGAAAGATCCAATGGCATCAATAAAAGCTGCTGCTAAAATTATTAAGAAAAATATTAATATCCATTTTATGTTTGTTGGAAATGGTGATTTGGAAAATAATATAAGAGAATATGCAAAAAACGAAAAAATAGAATCCAATATAATAATAACAGGTTGGGTAAATGATGTAGAAAAGTATATACCGGCATTTGATATAGCTTTACTTCCGTCAAAATGGGAGGGATTTGGATTAGCAATACTAGAATATATGGCTTGTAAAAAGCCTATTATAGCAACTAAGGTCGGAGGAATAGTAGATATATTAGATGATGATAATGCTTTTTTTATAGATAAGGGAGATTATAATGGAATTGTTACTAAAATAGAATATATATTGCAAAATCCAGAAAAAATAAAAATTATGGTAAAAAATAACTATAATAGGTGTAAGAAAGTTTTCTCAATTGAACAAGAAGTTCAATTAACTGAAAAATTAATAAAAGATATACTTAAAGAAAACTAAAATGATATAAAAAAAGTATATGAATGATATGCAATAAAATAATATATTAAAAATCTGAGGAGTAAGCAAGAAATGATTGAAATGATAAGAAAAATAAAAATAAAAAAAGAAAATATTTATATCTTTTTATTATTAGTTATTGCATTAGTTTTATATTACTCATTTGCGAATCCAAACATTCTGTTTGCATTTAATATAATAATGATGTTATATATATTATTTAGAGCAAGGATATCTTTTTTTTCAATTAGGGTAATTTTGTGTAACTATATATTATTTGCTACTTTTTCTGAATATAATTTTGATATGTCATATGGATTATTGCATTTAGAAGATAATTTGTATTTTGATAAGATTAATATATTAATATTTATTTATGATTTTTTTATTTTATTAGTATTAACTAATTCGAATATCATTGAATTAGAACATAAACAGCTTAATAAAAAATATGAAATTTCTAAAATAACAGAATATATTTTTGGAATTATAGCTGTTATTGCTACTTTAATTGCTTTGCCATCTTTACCTTTTCAGGATGATTATGCAAGATTTGATGCTCTTTTACCTGGAAATGCATGGAATCACATTGCTATGGTAGCACTGATTTTTATGATACCAAATATTAAAAAAAGTAAATTCTGCAAAGTGATATATGCTTTTGTTATATTTTGGTTTTTATCTCATTATGAGAGAGTAGATATAATTGGAATGCTAATACTAATAGTCATAATATTATATAAGCAAAAAGAAAGAAAAATAAAAATAAAAAATATTATTGTATTAGTCTTTGTGATTTTTGCTATTATTTTTAGTATGAT
>CALVRQ010000126.1 GCA_944358685.1 uncultured Bacilli bacterium | reverse complement strand
TTTACCATCTGGGGAATTTTCCCAAGTATTAAGCCCCATATTAGTTTTTCTCGCGTCAACTCTATTATAGATTATTTCAGCGGCTGTTTGTTCTGTAATTGCATAGTGGAATTTATTTTGAATTGTTTTATAAAATGTTATAGCCTCATCACTACTTTTATTATAATCAATGGAACATTCGGCAAAAATATCTGTAATTTTCTGGTAAAACATTCTTTCACTTGTACGAATTAATTTAATTTTTTCAAGTAACCTTTGAAAATATTCTTGATCAGCTTTCCTTGCTTTCATAAATCTTTCATCATTTAAAACAAAGCCTTGAACCATATAATCTTTAATTATTTTATTAGCCCAGGTTCTAAATTTAATTGCTTTTTTAGAATTTACTCTAAAGCCAATAGAAATAATCATATCGAGATTGTAATATTTTGTATTGTAAATTTGTTTCCCATCATTACCCACATGTGCAATTTTTGCACATGTGCTATTCTCACTTAATTCATCATCATTGTAAATATTTTTAATATGTCTAACAATACCACTTCTATCAATATTGAAAAGTGTTGCTAGGGCTTCAGTATTTAACCACACATCTTCATTTTCAAGTAATACTTCTACTTTGGTGTTACCTTCTTCATCATTATAAAATAAAATGTTTTTTTCATCTCCAATTATTTTATCTTCTACATTGGCACCTCCTTTGATGTATTCACTATATCACAAACATTTGTTTCTTGTAAATGGATTTGTATTTTTTCGGTCAATTTTATATTACTTAAAAATACAAAACTTTTATAAAAACTCTCAATACTATTTTGGTAATTGAGAGTTTTCACTTAAATTATTTTCCACAGCATTTTTTATATTTTTTCCCGCTTCCGCAAGAAAATTATTTGACTGTATTTTAAGTACATATAGTATAAATAATATTATGCTTATTTCCTTATTTCATGGGCATTTAGTACATTATATTATTAGTATTATCTATATTATAGATATTACTAATTTTATATTTACGTGGACAAAATGTGGACAAAATCATATTTTTTAATAACATTTTGTTTTCATCAATATTATATATTGTTTTAAACAACTAATCAACTTATTAAAAATATCAATTATGACCACTAATTTGCATTTACTACTTGTAATAAATAATGTCAACCTCTTTATCGCAAGCTATATTATACAAAGCATCATTTATTATTTCTTTGAACATTTTTATAGTTTTATCAAGTTCATAGATACCCATTTTTTGATTTTTATTTTTATCCGTTTCTTCAAATGAGTTATTATCACACTGTTTATATTTTGTTATATCAAAATTCGTAGTATACAGCTTAATAATGTTATCTTCAACCACATTTGGAAAATTTGGAAATTTTAAATAATCCCAATATTTTATTGCTAGACTTCCTCCGTTTCCTCCAACTGCATATGAATCAATCATTCCCTTTGCTCTATAATAATCCAAAAATAGTTTTATGAATATACTTTTTCTAAAATCGTTATTTTTATGATTTATTGTGATTCCATGTATATTTGTTATTGTTTTTTCTTTATTTTCTAAAACAACATATGATCTTCCTTTTTCATTTCCTTCAGCACCAAAAATTAAATCACCCTTATTTAATGTTTTTAACTTATTTGGATTTCCTAGATATTGAATGGAAGAAATAGTTCCATATTTAGTAATAAAGTTAGGCATTATTAATCTATAATAATTAGAAATCTTTTCATCACTTAAAATTGATTTACCTATATTTGATACTTGCAGGTTTTGACCTCTACTAATTTCATAACCTAAACTTTTTATTGTTTCATAACCATATTTATAATTAGAAATCAAATGTTCTTTCTCTTTAAAATCTCTTGAGTATAAACTTGAGTCCATTCTATCTTTTTGAATAATTTCCTTTATTGTGGGTAGACTATAAATAAATTTTATATTACCTTGATCTTTCATCAATTCATTTTCAATTTCTTCTATAATTTTGTTATATTTTTCTTTGATAATTAATTCCTTATCAATGATTGATTTTGTTAACATTTCTATATATTTTATTGTCTCAGAAACTTTTTTATTCGGAAAAGGAATCTGACAATCTAGAAATAATGTTTTACCATGTTTTATAGTTGCTCCCTTAGGAACCAAAAAATTTAATTGTTCTTTATACATTTTTGATTTCATATAAGAAAAAATATAAAACTTATTTCTAGTAATTGGCAATTTATATATTGCACCACAAACCATAGATTTTTCATAATCTTTTTCAAGTATTATACTCTCTCCAACATTGCTATCTTTAGATACTAAAATGTCATATTTTTTTAAATTTTGATTAATAAATGCTTGTGGCTTTATAAATACGCTTGAATCTTTTAAATCACTAATTATGTATGAATTATTTTGAAAAGCTTTTGTCTTGATAAAAGTATAATCAGAATTAGAAACATAATTTTCTGTTCCAACATCTGTTCCTAAATCTTTTCTCGTTAAGTTTCTATCTAATAATTCACCTAATTTGTATATATTTTTATTTTTTATATTGAATTCCTTAAATTGCGAAGCGGATAGTGTAAAATTTTTATTTACAATTTCATTTATCGTCGTAAATTGAGGTACCTTTATATAATCATTACTCATAAATACCTCCTACAAAAACAAATCCTTTAATTCTTTTTCTTGAGTATTACACCATTGTTTAAATGATTCAATTGTTTCTGTAAATTCCTCATCTAATTTTGCACTTCCGTCTTCATTAATTTCTTTTTCAAATGTAATGGGATTTATTTTATATTGAGTTTCAAAACATTTTACTTTATTTTTTGTTTTCACTTCATACCCAACTTTTGTTATTTCTTTTGAGAACACTTCGTAATTACTATTATTTAACTCTTCTAATCTTTTTTTTGACGGTTTATATGCAATAATAACACTTGGATTAACTCCTGCTTCTGCAAAAATTTGCGGAGGCAAATCTATTATTGCTACAATTCTCATGTTTTCACATAACCATTTTCTTGCTTCTTTATGGCTTTCAATTGAAGCAATAGAGTTTGATAATACAATACCCATTCTACCATTTTCTTTCAAAATTCGTACCGAGTTTTCAAGGAAAATAACCCCTAAATCAATTTTTGTCTGCTTATATCTATTCCACAATTCGTAACATTCTGCAATTTTTAAATCACTTCCTGTTGGAATCCAAGATCTTGCTTCACCAAAAGGAGGATTTGTTAAAACCACATCAAATTTTTTTAATTCGTGATTATCAGGTCTGTTATCCCAATCTCCATTATAGTTATACTTATTTTTTTCTGTTCTAGGCACCAATTGTATTAATTTCCCATTCGAATCGAATTTAGTATTTATAGATCCCAAGCCATCACTTTGACATTCTATTACTGATTGGCCATCGCCATTCAATAGCATATTTAAAGTTGCTAATTTAACCATATCTTCATCAATATCTAAGCCATAT
>CALVRQ010000125.1 GCA_944358685.1 uncultured Bacilli bacterium | reverse complement strand
CCCATCGGCGGCAGCAGTCTGGTGATGTTCAATACGGTTCCCGACGAGAAAAAAGAGGCCGCCTGGGAGTTCATCAAATACATGACCGACACAGAGCAGACCGCCTATGCCAGCAAGACCACCGGCTACGTCCCCCTCCGCGCCAGCGCCGAGGAAACCGAGACGCTCCAGGAACTTTACGGGCAGTATCCCCAGTACAAGGTCGCCCTGGATCAGTTGCGTGACTACAGCACCGGCCGGCCCCTGAACCCCAACTATGTGGAGTGCACCTATGAAATCATGGCCGCCATGGACGCTATTATGGTCAATGACGCCGACATCGCCACCACCCTGGCCGAAACCGCACAGAAGGTGGACACCATCTTGAACCAGTGAGAGGAGAAGCGCCTTGGCACATCAATTAGTTGTCGTCTCATTTGACTCCCTTCAGTCCAATGATCTGGATGTTCTCGCCGAAATGCCGTTCTTTTCCCAAATCTTGCGCGGAGGCGCGGTTGTCCAGAATATCCGGCCCATCTACCCCACCCTGACCTACCCCATTCATACCACGATGATATCCGGGGTACGCCCACAGGTCCACGGGATCGTCCACAACCAGATCCCCGGCCTGTGGCGGCAGAATCCGGACTGGAGTCTCTATGGTTCCGACTGGTATTGGTACCGCAAAGATGTCCAGGTCCCCACGCTACTGGATGCGGCAGCCGCCGCGGGGAAAAAGGTTGCCAGCGTACTATGGCCGGTGACCGCAGGGGAAAAGGGCTTTCTCAATGTCCCGCCCATCTGGCCGGACCGGACCCAGGACCCCCGCGCACTGATGCAGCAGGCCATGTCCGAAGAGGCCTATGCGCGTTTCTATCACCGCTATCACGCCCACTACCACTGGGAAAATGTGGATGACATGCACTACTATGGCGCGGAGATCGCCCTGGAAATCCTGGAAGAGGACCACCCCGATCTGCTGCTGCACCATGTGGAGCAGTTGGACGACACCCGCCATCACTACGGCGACAGCGGCCGGGAAGTGCATCTCTGCCTGCGGCAGTTGGATATTCTGGCCGGCCGCTACCTGGCGGCTGCCCAGCGTGCCGGCACCCTGGAACAGACGAATTTCGTCTTCTTGGGCGACCACGGCCAAATTGATGTGGAGCATGTATTCCTGCTCAACCGCCTGTTCGTGGAGGAGGGCCTCATCCAGTTGGATGAAGCCGGTGAACCGGCCGACTACCTGGCCTACAGTTTTTCCGCCGGTTTTTCCAGCGAAATTTTCCTCAAGCACCCGGACGACCCGGCCCTGCGCCAGCGTGTCCACACATTTTTGCAGAATGTGCAGCAGCGATACCCGCAGTATATCGAGCGGGTATATACCGCACAGGAACTCGCGGAGCAAGAGGGCCTGGCCAAGGAAGGGCTGTGCTTCATGGTGGAAGGAACCCGCGGCACCTTTCTGGAGAAAAAACTGCATGGCCCGCTGATTTCCAGCGCGGAGGGCAGCAACAAACGATACCACGCCACCCACGGCCATCATCCGGACAAACTGCCCCAGCCGCCGCTGATCGCTTTCGGCCCGGATATCCAGCCGGGCGTCACCATCGCCCAGGGCGACATTTTGAGCATCGCGCCCACGCTGGCGTCCCTGCTGGACATTCCTTTCCCCCAGGCGGAAGGACAGGTTCTCCCCATACAAAAGAAATCAAATTGAGGAATGAGGAACACCATGCCGGACTGTCATTGCCCACCGCTGTATGTCTTCAGCGACCTGGACGGAACCCTGGGGATTGAGGGCCAGGGCATCCCGCTACGCAACCGCCTGGTCATCCAGTCCTTTGTGCGCCGGGGCGGAAAGTTTGGGATATGCACCGGCCGCAGCCCGGAAAGCGCGGCACAGTTTCTGGGGGATGTCCCCGTCAGCCTGCCCAGCATTGTAAACGGCGGCTGTGCCCTGTATGACTTTGCCACCCGCCGGGTCTGGAACGAGATTTTTTTGGAGGAATCCTCCCTGGACTTCGCCTTCCAGGTTCTGGCACAATTCCCCCAGGCCGCGCTGCTGGCTGTAAACCGGAAGGGGTACTTTCAAATCTCCCCCGAGAATTCCCCGGGACCGTACCCCTACTGCCCCCCGGAAAAACTGGAAAAGCCGTTCTACCGGCTGATATTGTCCGACCTTCCCG
Organism: uncultured Bacilli bacterium; assembly: GCA_944358685.1. The sequence goes on along the minus strand of CALVRQ010000125.1, from coordinate 673 downwards.
CCAGGACGCCGCTGATCACCCAGAAGATGCTGTCCCTGGCCCCTCCCGGGGTGCGGATCGAGCGCACAGCGCCGGACTTTGTGGAAATTATGCCTGCCCAGGCCGGGAAGTGGCCGGCTATGCGCCGGCTGTGCGCGCAATTGGAAATCCCGATAGAGCAGGTTGTCTTTCTGGGCGATTTTTACAACGATGTGGAACTATTGCAGCACATTGGCCTCGGCACCTGTGTCGGCGATGCGCCCGCCCCGGTACAGCGCGTCTGCTCCCTTGTGCTCCCGCCCTGCATGCAGGGGGCTGTGGAACCCCTATTGCAGCAAATTCACCTGCTGTGATCCACAAAAAGCCATGTTTCGCCGAGCGGCGCCGGCGGCCCGTAAAATTTCGTCGGGCATCCGTCTGAGGGCAGGCCGCTGCTTGCGCAGCGGTCAACGCCCTGCCTCCCCTTCATCGCATCCGAGGATGGCGCGGTAGATGGCTGCATCCACATCCTTGAACACATTGAAAACGACCCGTTTTATGGAAGATTCCCGCTGATTCAGAAATTCTCTGACCGTTTTTACGGCGATTTTGGAGGCCTCCTGGTTGGGAAAGCACAACTCCCCGGTGGAGATACAGCAAAACGCTACGCTCCGCAAGTTGTGCGCTGCCGCCAGGGAGAGGCAGGCGTTGTAAC
>CALVRQ010000124.1 GCA_944358685.1 uncultured Bacilli bacterium | reverse complement strand
CTGTGGCATAATTCACCAAGCCCTCATACAATAATTCACGCCGCTGGTCACCGTTCAGTGTCGGACGGAAATCGACAGCAGAGTTTGAGAATCCTCCCGACACATTCAGCGTGACTTGCGTCCTGCCTAATTTCCCCCGTTTGGTAGTAATCAAGATAACGCCGTTAGCCGCGCGCGAACCGTAAAGCGAAGCTGCAGCCGCATCTTTAATCACCGTTATGTTTTCAATATCAGAAGGGTTCAGCGTGCTCATGATATTTGTTTTCGAATTATTCATATACGATGCGTCAAAGCCTCCTGTACTTAAATTTCCGGAAGTAACCGGCACGCCGTCAATTACGAACAAGGGTTCTTGCGACGCGTTAAACGATCCCATACCACGGATACGGATGCTTTGATTGGCACCCGGTTGCCCCGAACTTCCGGTAATGTTCACACCGGTAGTCATCCCTTCCAGTTTCTGCTCCACATTCATAACAGGAATGTCTTTCATCATATCCGCCCGCAAGGTATTGGCAGAACCGGTAAATGACGACTTGGTAAAATTACCATATCCCGTCACTACGACTTCCTGCAACATCTGATTATCAGGCTGCAAAATGATATTCAACTTGTCACGCCCATGAGGGATACGGACTTCCTGAGTTTTCATACCTACATACGAAACAATCAAAGCCTGAGTCTCAGAAGGCACATCAAGCGTATAATGCCCGTTGATATCAGTAATCGTACCTTGAGCTTCGTTTCCTTTAATGGCGATGACAGCCCCAATCAAGGGTTCGCCGTCTTCAGCCGAAGTGATAATGCCTTGCAATGTACGGTTTTGAGCGACAACCGTCTGCCCCACTAAAAACAAGGCAATGAAAATAAACAATACTTTCTCTCTTGACATAAGTTATAAATTTTTGCCTATACACTACTTCCTTTGCAAAACAAATACCAAACACCGGCTTTTCACGTCCGATTCATCAAAACACATTAAACAACAACATTTTACCATTGCAAAAAATAAAGAAGGAAATCAAACCGGCAGATATTATTGTAGAAAAAATCCACAATCTGTGCAACATTGCCACACTATAAAAAAAAATGAATGTCCGCAAAATGTCAATGGTATGAAAGGAGTTAGAAGAAGTTATGCTCGCTTCGCCCACAGGAGTTAAAGGACAATAGTTCTGTTAGGATTTCCATTAGTAAATGCATTGGCTTCTAACTCCCTTTAACTCCCTGAAATAACTTCTTATTAGTGAAATGCGGACAATCATATTATAAAAAGCATATCTTTCATTTTGAACTTTTCAACAATATAAATTGAGCCTTTCAGCAATCAGACTAAATAAGTTCTGCCCTATCTTTGTCTTTATAATCATAAAAAATGAATCAACATCATGAAACCTTACATCATTTGCCACATGATGGCATCCATAGACGGACGCATTGACTGCGATATGACGGAACGCATTGGCGGAAACGAATATTACGAAGCACTGGAGCAACTGGCTTGCGACTCCGATTTATCAGGACGTATAACGGCGGCCATGCACATTGCCTTACCCGAACCTTTTCACACCGACAATCCGAAACCGGCAAACCAATCTTCGTTTTACAAGGCAACAGAAGCAAAAGGATATTCCATCGTACTCGACTCGAAAGGCAAGCTGAAATGGCCTGGCAACAATATTGACGGAAAACCAATGCTCGTCATCGCAAGTGAACAAGTGGCGCAAACCTATCTTGACACCTTATGCAGACAAAACATTTCGTGGATAACAACCGGAAAAGAAAAAGTTGACTTGACTCAAGCCGTAAAGATGCTGAATGAACATTTTGGCGTAGAACGTCTTGCCATCGTAGGAGGAGGACACATCAACGGAGCCTTTCTGAAAGCCGGACTGCTGGACGAAGTAAGCCTGGTAATCGGTGCCGGAATCGATGGAAGGAAAGGAATGACCGCCGTATTCGATGGCATTGATGATAAAAATTACCCCACCACCCTTCTGAAACTGAAAAGTATGGAACGCATCGGTGAAAACTCCGCCTGGTTGCGCTATAACGTCATTGACACTACAAACCCAAGCAGACCTTAACCATGAAACATCCACTGAAAAGACTTTATACAACCCTGCTGGCAGGCTTATTTGCCACCTCCAGCCTTATGAATAATCCCATCAATTCTAATAGCTTTATAGAAGAAAAACTGACTTTAACACAAACGTGGGACAAAGTATTCCCACAGAGCGACAAGGTAGACCACAGCAAGACTTACTACAAAACCAAACGCGGCTACCACAAACGTTCGCTCAACTCGAACGGTGGATGGAATCAGACTTCTTCACTTTCGTTCCTCAACATGCCGATTCTGACGTACGCCGGTGAAATCCGCAATGCCGTATTGCTTGTCCACGGCGAGAAAGCACACTCACGTTAATTCAGCGAAAAATCTCGTTCGATAAAATCGAACAGTTCTACCACAATATAGCTGCACCGTTTGTAAGATTAATAATCTTACAGCGTGAAGATTAATAATCTTTCGGCATAAAGATTAATAATCTTACAAACAAGGCAGTCATGTGAACACATGAAACGAACACATCAAACCCAAAAAACTATTTGTAGAAATTCAAAACAGTTTTTTCTAAATACCGATGTTCATATAAAATAATGTAAGCAAGACTCTAATAAAAAAAGAAGTTAAATTATTTCCTTTTATTGGTTTATAAAATAAACTATTCTATATTTGCAAAACAAAAGCAAGGGAAAGCGCGCACTCTTGCTTTTATTTAACGTATTCGGTTTATACTATAAACTTATTTATCAACTTAAAACAATAAATGATTATGAAAACAATCTGCTTTATAATCGCGCTGTTAAGCTTGTCTGTATCTGCTTCAGCCAAAGGATTTTCTATCTCCATCGGCAATATCCGCAATGATAACGGGAATATCTTGGTCATGCTTCAAGCGGACGGACAAAACAAACCTGTTTACGGAATGGCAAAAGCACAAAAGGGAGAGGTGACCATCACAATAGAAGAAGTGACTTGGGAGCACTTTACCATTTCTGTCTTTCACGATGAAAACGAAAATTGGCAAATAGATACAGACGAACAGGGAAAACCTGTAGAAGGTTTTGCACGGGAAAAGCATCATCCGAAGAAAAAAGAAGATGCATGTAAGTTGAAATTGTTTTATTTCGATAATCCTTTAGAACGATGAAACGCCTGGTCTTTCTCTACCTATTATATACAGGAGGCATTGCACTTCTACATGGGATGCCTATCGCCCCACAGGCATTGACGGACAGCATCCATGCTACATTGAAAACCTACGACCTGCCAGAGATAACGGTGAGAAGCAGTAAAATCAAGCGGAATGCCGACCGGTTTATCATGCAAGTGACACCATCCTCGGGAAAAAACGGAATTGAATTGTTGAAAGAAGCACCCGGTGTATGGCTTTCCGACAAAGGGATTTCCATCAACGGAGCGTCTGGAGCCAAAGTCTATATCAACGGACAGGAAGTGAGGCTGGAAGGAGAACTTCTGCATTTCCGCCTGCAGTCCTTGCAATCGGCAGACATCCAGCGCATCGAGATACTTCCCTTCTCCGGAGCTGAAAAAGATGCAAACGCTCAAGGCGGTGCTGTCTATATCCTGTTAAGAAAACCCAAGCAGAAAGGTTGGCAAGGGCATTTCTCGCTGATGTCCACAACAGGACATTCCGCCCAGCAATATCAGCCTAACGGAAGTTGGCATGCACATTGGGACAAATGGGACTGGTACGCTTCCGCTTCCATAACCTGGAAACCGGAAGATGCAAGCGATTGGAACGAAGACCGCATCTATCGCCAAACAGGCAAACAGTTTCAAAGCACAGGAGCACGAAAGCAAACATCAGATTATGAGACGTTCCGCTCAGGCATCATCTTCTCGCCCGACACGCTGAATACGTTCGGACTGGAAGTGGAATACTTCCGCCATTCATCCGATAACCCGTCGCATAGCCGTGACGCAATAAGCAACAGACATGAAACGGTCTATAGCCATGGGAATTATCACCAAAAATCTGATTACGACATGACATCCGTTAATTTCAGCTACCAGCACCGCCTGTCACATTCCTGTTCGACATTAAAAATATTGGCAGACTATACCGGCAAACATGCAAAAGGAAAAAACCGCTACAACATCCTGCGCCAAGCCGGGGATTACAAAAAGGATACTTTATACCGGTCGCAAACAAAAGCCGATTACCGGATTATCAACGCAGATGTGTCATGGAATAGCAAATCTTTCCAAACAGGTGCCAAATACACACAAACCTATACCGATAACACTTCGGCATACGAAGGATTCCGTAGCGGAACCACGTGGACGCCCCTGCCCGATTTCGGTTACATACGGGATTACCGGGAACAGATAGCCGCCTGGTATGCACAATACACATTTACCCGAAGGAAATGGTCGGTAAAAGTCGGACTCCGGTTGGAATATACCCATACCTCTAACCGGGAAAACAACGTAAACCAACGGTATTTCGACTGGTTTCCGCACATGGATGTCAGCTATGCGTTCGACCCTCTCCAACACTGGATGCTGGCAGGACAATATGGCAAGTACATCGAACGCCCGGCATTCGCGGCACTAAACCCGAACCGGACACAAACCTCCGACTATAGCTACCAGATAGGAAACCCTTGGCTGAAGCCTACTTACATCAACCGCTTCAGCCTGACGCTAATCTACAAATACCGCTATACCTTAACCATAGGAGGCAATCTGCATAAAAACCTGATTCGCGAGTTTACCAAGCAAGACGAAGCAAATCCGGACATCGCATACGTCACTTACGAAAACCACCATCGGGAAAATCATTGGTTCGTTGCAATTTCCGCTCCTTGGCAACCCACAGGCTGGCTAAACCTTACCGCCAACTTTATCGGATCCAGGCAAGACATCTATATGAATCCCGAAGAGGAACGGCAAAGCCATTGGCTTTATTTCATCCGCGCCCAAGCCGAATGCTTCCTGCCTTGGGATCTTTCACTTGAAATGAAATACAGCGGAGCTTACGCTTACATTCGGGGAATAGCGAAATCAATCCCTATCACACGGCAGACATCCGCTTGCAGAAAAAATTCAATCAAGGGAAATGGATACTCACGCTGGGCATAGACAATCTGTTCGACCGTTCTTCCGGCTATGCATGCCATACGGAAGACTACGAGAGAGACATACATATCCACACAGCTTCGCAAGGGAGGACATGGAAAATAGGAATCGCATGGAACTTCGGAAAAGGGAAACAAGCGAAAAAGACGGAAGTGGAAAAAGGCAAATTTTCCCAGCGGAACCGTTTGGCAGATTGATGAAACCGTTTTATATTTGCAAGCAAAAGCAAGTCCTCGTTTTCTTGCTTTTATTTTTCCGCATAAAGTTTATAACATAAACCATTTTATTAAGACTATGGAAGAAAAGACATTAAACGAAAAAGAAAGCCTGGAAATCATCACACGCATGATTCAGGAGACGAAAAACAAATTGGAAGTAGGCGACGGGAATATGTTGTTACTATGGGGATATGTGTCGGTATGCACGGCTATCCTTGTCTATGCCCTGCTTTTATGGGTTCAAACCCCACACGTCAACTGGCTTTGGTTCCTGATTCCCCTCATCGGGTATGGGGTTACGCAAAAACAAAAAAGGAAAGAAGCCAACGTAAAGCCACATTCGTCCAGCTACGTTGATAAGGTTTCCGCCGGAATCTGGAAGAGCGTAGGCATTATTGCCTGCTTGTTTGCAGCTATTTGCATGGCTTTTATGTTTTGCGGATACAACTGCTGGATACTGATGTTTGCATACGCTTTCATCATTATCGGATTCGGAAGCATAGCGCAAGGGATTATCATCCGTGAACAAAGTCTGACATTCGGAGGGTTGTTCAGTATAGCCGCGGGAGGAGTCGTGGCAAGCTGCGCCATCTGCGACATACCGATTTATATCACTTGGGCGATACCTTTGTACATCCTTTGTTTTATCTTGATGATGATTATCCCCGGACATATCATTAACCGTAAAGCCAAGAAGCTATGCCGAAAGAACTGAATCCGTTGCTGCATTCCCAGCTAAGACTTGGCGTGATGTCTATCCTGATGGTGAAAGAGGAGGCAGACTTTGTATACCTGAAAGAGAAGACCGAATCCACCGCCGGCAAT
>CALVRQ010000123.1 GCA_944358685.1 uncultured Bacilli bacterium | reverse complement strand
ATGCACGGCATACACGCTCCGCATCTTCTGTCCGTTCGAGCTGGTCACAATCGCCGTCTTCACTCCCTGCTCACGCAGCTCACGCATGAAACCGGTCACTCCCGGCACGTATTCATACTTCATCTCTGCCTCATAGCGGTTCAAATCCTCCGTAATTTCCGCCTGCTCTTTCTCCATCCCGGCAAAATAACGGCTGAAAATCTGGCTCAAGGTCTGCCCCTTGATTATCTTGCCGAAAGCCTCGTACTCCGGATGATACTTCTTCCCCACCGCATCCCAGAAAACGGTATATTGCGGCTCGGTGTCCATCACCACCCCGTCGAAATCGAAAAGAGCGGCTATACATTTGGTTTTATCCATATCCAGTTTTACATTTAGTTTGATTTAACAGCACAAATTTCCGAAATATTCGTCCATCTTCCTAACTTTGCACCGCAATTTTAACGAAAGAATACACAAAATGAACGCAAACAATCCGCACGTGCTGGGAGAAGCACCTATAGGGAAACTGCTGTGGCAATACTCCATCCCCGCCATCATCGGCATGACACTGACCTCATTGTACAACATCATCGACAGTATTTTCATCGGCCACGGCGTGGGTGCCCTTGCCATCACCGCCCTTGCCATCAACTTCCCGCTGATGAACCTGCTGATAGCCTTCAGCACACTGGTAGGCGTGGGAGGCGCCACGCTCTCATCCATCCGTCTGGGGCAAAAAGACGTGCAGGGAGCCGAAGACATCCTGGGCAATGTCACCATCCTGTGCGTGGTCAATGCCGTCGTGTTCGGAAGCATCTCGCTCATCTTCCTCGACCCCATCCTGTACTTCTTCGGCGCCACCGAAGCCACCATCGGCTACGCACGCCAGTTTATGCAAGTCATCCTGATAGGCACGCCCGTATCGTACGTGATGATCGGACTGAACAACATCATGCGCGCCACGGGCTATCCGCGGAAAGCGATGCTCTCGTCGATGCTCACCGTAGGGTGTAACGTCGTCTTCGCGCCGCTCTTCATCTTCTGGCTCGAATGGGGGATGCGGGGTGCCGCACTGGCGACCATCCTCTCGCAGTTCGTCGGCATGATATGGGTGCTTCACCACTTCTGCAGCCGGTCCAGCTACATCCGGTTCCAGAAACGGCGCCTGCGGCTGAAGAAGAAAATCATCCTCAACGTGTTCAGCATCGGCATGTCGCCCTTCGTAATGAACGTGTGCGCCTGCTGCATCACCATCTTCATCAACAGCAGCCTGCTGAAATACGGAGGCGACCTCTCCATCGGCGCATTCGGCATCCTGAACCGCATCCAGATGCTCTTTGTGATGATTGTAATGGGTATCACGATGGGGATGCAGCCCATCACCGGATACAATTACGGGGCAGGACATTACCAGCGCGTGCGGCAGACACTAAGGCTGGGAATGACCGCCGCCGTTATCATCACCACCTGCGGCTTTGCCATCGGCGAACTGTTTCCGCGTGTGTTCGTAGGAATGTTCACCACCAATGACGAACTGACCCGCCAAGCCACCGTAGCGGTACGCTTCGGAGTAGCCGCCTTTGCCGTGGTGGGTGCGCAGATTGTCATCACCCAGTTCTTCCAGTCTATCGGGAAAGCCAAAATCTCCATCTTCCTCTCCCTCTCGCGCCAGCTGCTGTTCCTTCTTCCGGGACTTGCCCTGCTGCCTCTTGCCTACGGATTGGACGGCGTATGGCTCAGCATGCCCGTGTCCGACTTTCTTGCCTTCATCGTGGCGGTACTGATGCTCGGACACCATTACCGCACGAAAATGAGCGTAGGCAACTGAACCGAGGCATCCGAAGTCTCCCAACGATTTTGGGAAACGCAGATTAACGCGGATTAGAAGCTGTTTTGAATTTATCGTGTGATGATTTGGGATGAGTTTTTGAGGCATTTTTGCTTCTGTGATGAGGAAGATAGCGGGCTATCTGACGAAGAACAGGAGCGGAAAGGACCAAAAAATCGCCCAAAGCACACACGAAAACGGATACATCAAGCCAAGAAAAACTTTTTGGAGAAATTCAAAACATCTTCTTAATGAATGTCCTGATTAGCCAATACATATCTCCTGAAAACGAAGATATGTATCGGCTGATGGACATTCATTTTTTTATTCCCACTCGATTGTGGCAGGTGGTTTCGATGAAATATCGTAGCAAACTCGGTTTACGCCTTTCACCTTGTTGATGATGTCATTCGATACCTTTGCCATAAATTCATAAGGAAGGTGTGCCCAGTCGGCGGTCATGGCATCAGTGCTTGTTACGGCACGTAGTGCAACTGCACGCTCGTAGGTGCGTTCATCACCCATTACACCTACGCTCTGCACAGGTAGAAGGATGACACCTGCTTGCCATACTTGGTCGTAGAGCGCAGTTTCTTTGCCTTCAGTATTTTTTGTTTTCCAATCGCGTAGACCTTGGATGAAAATATCATCGGCATCTTGAAGGATGCGTACTTTCTCGCGGGTAATGTCGCCCAGGATACGTACGGCAAGTCCCGGTCCGGGGAAAGGATGACGAGTGATGAGGTGTTCGGGCATACCCAGTTCACGGCCTACGCGGCGTACTTCGTCCTTGAATAAGAGACGGAGCGGTTCGCAAAGTTTCAGATTCATCTTTTCGGGTAATCCGCCTACGTTGTGGTGGCTTTTAATCACCGTACCTGTGATAGACAGGGATTCGATGCAGTCGGGGTAGATGGTTCCTTGCGCCAGCCATTTCACATCATGTATTTTGTGCGCTTCTTCATCAAATACGTCAATGAATCCTTTGCCGATGATTTTGCGTTTGCGTTCGGGTTCGGTCACGCCTGCCAGTTCGGTAAAGAATTTTTCGCTGGCATCAACACCGATGACGTTCAGGCCAAGGCATTCATAGTCATGAAGTACATTGCGGAATTCATTCTTGCGTAACATACCGTGGTCGACAAAGATGCAAGTCAGGTTTTTGCCGATGGCTTTGTTGAGCAACACGGCTGCTACTGATGAGTCAACACCTCCGCTCAGCCCGAGTACTACTTTGTCATCACCTAATTGTTCTTTCAGTTGCGCAACTGTAGTTTCAATGAATGACGCCGCGCTCCAGTCTTGTTTGCCTCCGCAGATGTCTACTACGAAGTTTTTCAGGATTTGTGTGCCGTCTTCAGTGTGATACACTTCAGGATGGAACTGTACCCCCCATAGCTTTTCTCCTTTTGCCTGATAAGCGGCAACTGCTACTTTGTCGGTAGAGGCGATAATCTTGAAATTTTCGGGTAGAGACGTAATGGTGTCTCCATGGCTCATCCATACTTGCGAGTTTTCACGGACATCTTTCAGCAACGGGTTATCGTGGTCGAACTTAGCCAGATGTGCCCGTCCGTATTCACGGGTATTGGCAGGTTCTACCTTGCCTCCGTTGGTGTATGCCATAAATTGTGCACCGTAGCAGATGCCTAAAACCGGATATTTGCCACGGATATTGCTCAAATCGATTTTGAAAGCCTTTTCATCGTAAACCGAGAAAGGGCTTCCCGACAGAATCACACCAATGACGGAAGGGTCGCCGAAAGGGAACTTGTTGTAGGGAACAATCTCGCAATACATGTTCAGTTCGCGCACGCGGCGTCCGATGAGCTGCGTGGTTTGCGAGCCGAAATCGAGAATAATAATCTTTTCCTGCA
>CALVRQ010000122.1 GCA_944358685.1 uncultured Bacilli bacterium | reverse complement strand
GTATCGGGACGAGCGGATCAAGCTCGCCTTCGGCACCAGCATCGCCAAACGAAGACGCGAGCTCGGACTCATGGCATAATCAAAGAACAAGGACACCGGAGTCCAACAAAACGTCACCACCCCCAACTGCGGACACAAACTTGCCAAAACACAGATGAACCCCTCCCAGCTCGCGCGGTCCTCCTTCATGCCCTCCGTCACGCCGACGACCTCACGGTGCCCGGTGTCGTCCACGCCGACCGCGACCAGCACACTCACGTTCTCGACCGACCCGCCCCAGGTCCGCCTGTCGCCGCACGCCGTTCACGAACAGGTACGGGTACGAACGCTCCAGCGGCCGGCTGCGCCATTCGTCGATCTGCGCGTACACCCTCTTCGGCTTGTCCGAGAGCGTCTGCGAGGGCATCCGCTCACCCCACAGGAGCGCGCTGATGCCGTCCACCTGGCGGGTCGAGACCCCGGCCAGGTACATGTCGATCAGCGCCTCCTCGACGCTCTGCTCACGACGCCTGTAGCGGTCGATCACCGCCGACTCGAACAGCGCGCCCTTCAGCTTCGGCACTTTCAGGGTCATCGTGCCGGCCTTCACGGTCAGACGACGCTCGTAATGGCCCGCACGGTAGGCTTTCCTCCCGCCGGTCCGGTCGTATTTCCCGGCCCCGGCGATCTCGTCGGCCTCCGCGTCCAGCATCACGTTCAGCAATTGCTCGACCTTCTTCGACACCAACCGGTCGAGTCTCGTCTCGAGCATGTTCTCGTCGACCTGTACAATCTGATTCGGCATGGTTCCGTCGCCTCTTTTCCAACTGCGATTGATTGTTTGGCGACCGGAATCGTACCCAGACGACGGACCATGCTCTCTCTCACGGCTCAACCAAAATGCGCAACCATTCGGGCGCTATCTGCCAAAGAAGACGACGAAACGGATCAATCCGGACCGATCAACCGGTCAACCTTTCCGCGATCACCTGGCACGCTCACCATTGTTCACAGACAACCGGTTGGAAGGCGACGCCGACAACCTAGTCAAACGCGTGCTGCTCATGCACCATGGGCTGCCCGAGGAGCACATGCGGCGTGCCAGTCGAGGACATGAACGAAACCGACGACACAGGAGACGAACCCGGATACGGCGCCGGCATCGACTAAAATGAATGCCATACACGCGCCAGATACCCAACACCGCTGATTAGTCGACCTTAAAGCAACACATTTAATTCCAATAGGCCGTAACCCGCAGTCAGGCGACGAGAAGGTGTTTAATCAAGATAATATGCTCCATCTCCAGTGGGAATAAATCTAATACGCCCTTTTTTACTTGAAGGCCATTCATTTTTAACCTTTTTTGATACTTTTACTTTATTGTTCGTTTCGTCAGCATAATGAGAAGCGATATTTATACAATCCCCAAATGCTTTAACGTCGTATGAGTTTGCAATGCCAATCTTTGTAACAATAACGCTATCAAATGTGACGCCTATACCGATATTGACTTTGGGGCCAAGACCCTCTTCTTCGATAATTTTATTAATTACAGACTCCTTAACTGCTAACATGGCGCGCCCACACATGCCAGCATTTTGAATTGCAAATTGCTTGAACATTTTGAACTTCTCTCGTGCTGTTTTGCCACCCCAAAATACCATTAGCCCATCACCCATAATGTCAATTACATTACCGTGATAATATTTCACTACATCTAAAAGTGCTGTTATATATACATGCATGGTTAAAAATGTTTTTTCTGCACCTACTTTCTGCGCTCGCTGAGTGGATTGACGCATATCTACAAATAAAACGGCATAATTTTCTCTATCATATGAACCAAATTCAAGTTTGTCTGCTTCAAATCCTGGGATTGCATCAGAGATGGCGTCTGCTTGATGTTTAAGATTTGCTGTCCTTGTAATGTTCTTTTTAGCCTGCAAATAATGGGCGTATGTTTTTTGATAAATGGACTCGATGTCAATACTCATAAGGGCCTTCTTATAACGTGGATGCCGCAATTAATACACAAATAATGGTTGCCGTTATTAGTGATAGTGTAAAAAAGCATATTACTAATCTGCTGGATTTTAATTTCTGCTGATTAATGTCATTTAATTTGTAAAGTTCTGCAGCCATGTTTTCGATTACTTGCTTATCCGTCATTTCTAGAATATCTTTTTTATATGCATCAAAGGGATATTCTTGGATTGTTTGAGATATAAACCATTTTGATTGATATTTAATATTTGAAGAATGCCCCCGAATTGTTAATATGCCAAAAATGAATACTGAGACAAAACTTATAAGAAATAATATACCTAAAATAGTAATTGTAACTGCAGTCCAACTACATGGATTAATATTGCTTACTACTTTCAAAAGTGGTTCGCAGCAAGATGCGACAGCAGCGACAAGAGCAATCATTGTAGCCAAAATTATCGAAATCTTTGTATCGGAGAATTTAATATAGGAGGAAATGTCCGAGATAGCATTAGCTAGAAATACTTGCTTAGTTTCAGTCGTCTGCGTCGAGTCTATGTTTTGTTTTTCCATCATATCTCCTTTCAAGTTAGCAATACTCAAGATATGCATTGGGTTAGTCCATTGGGAATGCCACCTATCATTTTGGTACTTTCAAATGAAAAACAATGAAACTGCTAATGATTACGATATCACATTTATTTTTTCCAGCCTTTGTCTAAATTGTCTTTGAACAATGGTGAGTGTGTGGACACATAACTTGCGTTGATGATGGTTATGCCGGTTGGATGACCGGTGACAGTGGGAAAGTGGCAGCCGGGGTGGTGACCCATGATTTGGCCGACAGACCCTTTCCACAGTCCTGTCCTTGTTTTGATTTGTCCTGTCCTGTCCCGGTCCGCCAGCCCGAAGGCCATGGAGACATGACCTCATAGGATCGCGGCCGCTCCACCGGCTCCTAACAAGAACATGGTGGCGTGCCCGCGCCGACGTCCTGTCTGCGCCGGAAGTCTCGGGAGCGACAGACACATGGATGGAAGACGACGATGATGGAGCATCCCAGGATTCACTCGGGAACGGGCACCCGCTCCGACACATATATCCTCGCTCTGACCGGTCGACCACGGCAGACCGTCGGTGTCTCTAGTCAAATTGGTGTGGACCGCCGTCGGTGTTCAGTCTGGACGGTGTTGGCGATTGGTTTCCTTTGTTCTTGGTTGTCGCGTTATTTCATAAGTGAGCGTGTGCTTCGGTAGGATTCGCCGTGGAACCTGATGATGCGGCCGTGGCGGGGTCGATGCGGTCGATGACGGCGGCGGCCATGACCGCGGTCGCCGAACACGTCGCCCCACCGGCCGGCCCCGGGTTTGGGGCGGAGGATGATTCCCCTCCTTACCGTGGCTGTCCGCGATGATTCGGGGACAGGAGCCTGGCGCTGTCGATGTCGATGGGCAGGTAGCCCGGGCCATTCGATGACGGGCAGGTCGGTTATGTTTTAGCAAGTTTATGTCCGCACCACACGAGAGATTGCCGTTGATAATGGTTATGCCGGTTTGATGGACCGGTGATAATGGGAAAGTGGCGGCCGGGGCGGTGACCCACAATTTGACTGACGGACCCTTCCAGGTCCTGTCCTTGTTTTGATTTGTCCCGT
>CALVRQ010000121.1 GCA_944358685.1 uncultured Bacilli bacterium | reverse complement strand
CTATACTTTGGATAAACTTTGCATCATTGACATTGGCATTCACCTGGAACATACCATATCCAATAGATACAATAGAAGCAACACATAATAAAATAGAAATAATAACTTCTGCAATACGTAACCCTTTCCTAGGTTCCATATTGGCTTTAAAAAACTTTATCATATCAAACCTTCTCCCCTATCATTCGCATTTATAACATGCTTTCCTATTATAGACTATTTTGGTGGAAGATGGTATATTTAATTGTTAATTACTATTAAAATTACTTATTATTTTAAATCGTTAGCAAAATAACCTAATAACACAAACTATTACAACAATAAAAAAAACAATTTTATATAGACAATTTATACTAGGCGGAGATACATAATTTTCAAAATCTTCTTTCTTAAAAAACAATTTATTTGTATAAAAATATTCAAGTTTCTTATATTCTTTTAATAATTCCTTCATTTCTATAAAAAAAGCAAATGAAATTACTAAAAAAGAAATAATCAACATAAATAATATAATATTTACTTTTTCTGAATGAGAATGAAAAATAATGTAATATATATTATTTCCTTTAAAATCTTTGATTGAATCAAAAATAACTAAACCAATTGATCCAAGCCATGCTAATATTTTTAGATGTAGTGAACGTTTTACATCATTTATTGCTTTTTCTAAATCTATGAAATCTTTTTTTAACAAATTTACTTGATCAAAATATTCTTTAACCTCATTTTTTACTACTCTACTAAATATACTCTCACAACTACACAAATCAGCTTGAGTTAACTTAAAAGTTTTTTTATCGGCAATGATTTTCCTAACGATATCTAATTTCACTTTATATGATGCCTCAAACTCCCTATTAGACACAATCCATTTATAAATAGATAACAAATCAGTATCTATTTCATCATAAATAAGCTTTTCTTCAACAACTACGTTTGATTTATCATCATATATATAAAATTCAAATTGTTGGTTTTGAGATAAAATTCTAAAAGATGTTTTATCTGCCAAAAATATCATAATATAAACATTCATTATTTTGATGTTCATTTCATTTCTCTCAAATTTTTCAAGTATTTCAATAGAAATATTAAGATCTTTCTTCGTTAGTCCATCAATATTATTATTAGCTATTACACTTGAGTAAATTTGATAATCATTATTTTTTATAGAGTATATTGAAAAATCATCTCGTACATAATAAAGATCTTGGCTATAATCTTTAAATGATAATTTATGTAACACATCTTTAAAATAAGTTTTTTCTTTCAAATATTCCTCTTCCTTAAAAAGTAAATTTTTATTATTATAAATAACTATTTTATCATGCTCTTCTTCCATTGGCATATCTATATTAAAATTATTACACTCATTCTTTAACTTTGTAATATTTAAATAAGTAGTATCGTCTTTTTTTAATTCAAGAGCTGTATTATTCCATCGTAATTCATCATTATCCATATCAACTCAACACCTTATTAACTTCCCTTAAGAATTCATCGTCCACTATTAAAGTTAGTTCATTACCCTCAAGCTTTATTCCTTGCCTCTTTTTTAGTTTTAAAAAATTATCTGTTTTAATAGTTGTATCTGGAGATATTGAGATACTTTTTTTATATTTTTCCTTTATACTTTTTTTTGAAATAATAAATTGTGCATCTATTTTATCTGATTCAACTGAATAAACACTTTCATTAACATTTTCTTCTAATAAACCCTTAACATATAAATCCTCTATCAATTTCATTTTTTCAAAATTATCATTATTAAAAAGAAAGTCTTCAGCATAACTATATATTTCTGTAATTTTATTTTGTGAAAATATCTGATTATTGAACAATTTCTTTTCATTAATTAAATCAATTAAAATAGAAGTATTTTGATGTTCATCTCTAACTCTAGTTAAACCCAAAAATTTATCAAACCAATAAGATGCTAATCTTGTGTTTTTATCAACAATCAAAATTTTGTTAAAATTATCTTCAAAAATACATAGTTTATAATAATTATTATCAGTTCCTAAAGCTCCTTTTATTTCAAAAGTTGTAGAATCAACATCCTTAATTTTTTCTAACTTCATCAGATATAAATTATTTCTCTCGCTTTTTATAAATAAAAAACCTTCTTGAATACTCTGTTTTCTTGAACGACCATCTTTTGTTTTTTCTGCGTCACTTAACTTAGAAGCAAAAACAGAATAGTCAAAAGTAGTTGTATGATTTAAATAATAATCATAAATTACATTATGAACATTTCTATTTTCTTGTTTTAAACAACATACTACACTTAATTTATTTCTTTTTTCTCTTTGATTCTCAACAATTTCAAAAAATATTCGATTAATATTATTGATTTGGATATCAGATAATTCAATTTCTTTATATTCTTTTCCAATATCATATGCCTTAATTTCCATTATTTTATACCCCAATATTTCATTTTTTTATTTTTCTAAATGTAAGTATTATCAGCCCATAACTCACATTGAATCATTACAGTTTGAACAGCATCAGACATTCCTTCTGGTGGATATCTATGTTTTTTTAATAGT
>CALVRQ010000120.1 GCA_944358685.1 uncultured Bacilli bacterium | reverse complement strand
AGCGGTGAGAACTGCTAGTGAGTATAGTTTAGAAAAATATTTTAATTAATCATATATCACATCCTTCTTAGAGTTATTCCTTAACTCTATAATAATCATACCAATTATTTATGGAAACAATTTGATAGAATTGTGGAAAATTATGGTATCCTTACGCGGGTACCATTTTTGTACGTAAATCTTTAACCCTATGAACCTTACCATCAGCTCTTTCTATTGTCTTAACATCTACTATATTAATATGACTCTTAATTCCAAAAGTATTTTTAAACTCTTCCTCAATCTCTTTCGCATACTCTGCCAAATACTTTTGATAATCCTTAGAAATTTTTCTATGATATTCTACATTAATTGTTAAACTATCTAAATACGAATCATCTTTTAAAACAATTTCATACTGATGATTAAATTTTTTATATGAAAACAAAAAATCCTCTATTTGACTGACAAATATCTTAACCCCTTTTACTTTAAGCATATCATCAGACCTACCTAAAAATCTAAGTATTCTAGGATTAACCCTTCCACACCTACACTTCTCATAAGTAACTTCCACCAAATCATTTGTCGCATAACGAACAAGTGGAAAAGCTTCCGTATAAATAGAACTTATAGCAAGTTCCCCAATATTACTATTAGTTCTTTTTTTAGTCTTAGGATCAACCAACTCAAAATAAAAATTATCATTCAAATGCATACCACACCCATATTCACATTCCATACCAAGTCCCGGTCCTAAAAACTCTGTCATACCATAATCTTGAGTAACAGAAACATTCCTACCAAAACTTTCCTTTATTTTATTTCTCATTTTTTCTATCATAAGTTCACTACCAACTCTAATAATTCTAAGTGGTAACTTCTTAACATCTATTCCATTTTCTTTTGCTACTTCATATATTCGCATAACATGTGAAGGACTCGAAATAAGTACTGTAGTTCCAAGTTTTTTCATATAAAATAACTGCATCTTCGTACTCATTGTTGCCGTTGGAACAATATGACATTCCATGTCCCTAAGACCTTCATAAAAACTAAGACCACCTGTAAACATTCCAAGTCCAAGACATATTTGAACAACATCCCCTTTCCTAACTCCAGCCATTCTTAAGCTTTCCTTTATTACCTCTGTTCTATGCTTTAAATCACTATCAGTTAAACCAACAATAAGTGGCATACCAGTCGTTCCACTAGAAGCATGATACACTTTAATCTCTTCACTCGAAGCAGCATAATAACCGTAAGGATAATCTATAAAAAAATCCTTCTTCTCCATAATAGGTAACCTTTTAACATCATCAAAACTTTTAATATCATCGGGTGTTATATCAACACTTTTCATTTTTTCTCTATAAAAACAATTTCTTTCATAAACTCTTTCTAATGACTTTTTAAAACTTTCAAATTTTTTTTCTTTTTTATATCAATCCTTCCTTTTATATTTTTCTTAAAACAAACTATAAACTTTCCTAAAACAAAAGTTAAAATAATTAAAATAGCAAGAGCTAAAACGTTTCCTAAAATAATATTATTAGGTAATATTTCATAAGTAACCAAAGTTTTTAAAATTGCTCCTTGTGTTAAATAAACATATAAAGTATTTTGTCCAATCTTCGTAAAAACACTTTCCTTATCATTAATAATCTTTAAAAAAGTCACACTAACAACCACACTAAATACATAAAACAAAATTCTTTTCAAAAACACACTAAATAAACCTTAATCATATTTAAAATTCTATCTATTCGCCTTCGTTTACTTTTAGAAGAAAAATAAGCTGAAATAACGAAAAAACATTGAATCATAAAAAGTGAACAAAACTAAAAAAAATCATAGTCATATAAATAATAATAAGCACACGCACTAAAAATATGACCTAAAATAATAAATATAATCAAAATTCCTTTCGAATTATCAAAATATTTCACTCTCATTAAACTTCCTCCAAACACTATAATTCTATTAATAAAATAAGTAATTAGCGTGAAAGAAATAAAAAATTTTATAGAAAAAAAGACTCAATCGAGTCTATCTAAAATATAAAGCCCTTTTCCCAAACAAATTATACATCTTTTGAAACTGCGTTCTTTTATATTTTTCTATAGAGCCAGTATAAGGATCTGAAACATAAACATAATTATCATTAAATCCTACAATTACCACACTGTGTAAATTACAAATCCAATTTATATTTTTACCACTAGCCTTATTATACCAAGTCGCACACACCGAAGTATTTTTTAAATTAATTGAAACCCAAACTTGAACTGGTTTCCCACTTCTAACTAATTCTAAAACTTGATTCAAAGAATGCCCAGTATAATCTACCATTCCGGATTTATACTTACTAGCCAAATTAATTATCGGTCTTTGATAACAACCATATCCATGCTTATCTCTTGGATCACCAACAAACTCCACTTCAGGATTACCACCATACAATTTATCATTTTCCCAGTAAGGTCCATCACCTTTAGCCAAATTATTAACAAGCGTCGCCGGACTAACATTAACTCCATAATACTTAAGCATCAAATATAGTGCAATCGTCTCACAACCATTTGGATAATTTGGAAACTGACTATAAGTTGGAAAATTATTAATCATTACAGTCTTTTCCTTAACTGTTATTTTTCTTTCTCTAGTAGTAACATTACCCAATTTATCCTTAGCAGTATAATAAATCTTATAAGTACCAGGCTTATTATAATTTACCTTAGAATCATCGACCGTAAACTCTAATTGTCCAAACCTGTCATCAACCGCTGAAACATTCTTCTTTAAATCTGCTTTATTACCAACATAAACCGTCAAATTAGTAAGACCATTAATCTTAACCGAACCCTTATACTCGATAATATTAATTTTAGCCTTCTTACTACTTTTATTACCATATTTATCAGTAGCCATAACTTCTACCTCTTGTTCGCCTACCTGTGATTTAATTTCACTAATCTTTAAATCAACATCTGATAAATCTTCTACCTTAACCACAAAATCTTTTGCCTCCGGCAACTCCTCATCTAAATATCTTTGAACATCTTGAACCTCTAAAACCGGCGGTGTTGTATCTTTAATATTTATAGCAACTTTAAATTCGTAACCATTTATTGTTAAAGTAACTTCATGCTCTCCAACCTCTTTCAAACTACTTAATTTAGGACTAAACTTAACTTTTTCAAAATCATCTTTTAATATATATTCTGAAGTCACTTCTTCACCATATTCAATATTAATAACGTCATTTATCTTCTTAGAAATCTCATTTTTAACATATGCCCTATATCCAAAATAACCTAACACAAATATAATAATAATTAATATTATTATTAATAAAACTTTTAAAATCCTTTTCTTTTTACTTCTATTAATTAATTCTTCTGCGTCTTTTTTCAACTCTTCTTTTTGAATAGAACTTCTTTTCTTATTTTTAATCTCTTTTTCTAATATTTTCTCATCTTTTTTATCTAATTTTTCATAACTATTATTTTGCCTATGTCGAGGCTTTTCTTTAATTTCATCATTCGAACTACTCTCATCAAAAAGTTCTTTATACTTCTCACGGTATTTTTTTTCATTTTTAAGATTATACTTATTTTCCAATTTTTTTTTAGATTTCTTCTTACTCATTATAAAACTCCCTACTTAAAACTCTCTACTATAATCAATTATAACTAAACATTAATCTTTTTTCAACTACCAATATTCATTTAAAAAATAGAGATTTTAAATTATCTCTATTTTATAATATGAAAAGATTATTCAAATGTATATGGATTTGACTGACTGCCATCTCCACCAGTGATTTGAACTGAAGAAGATAAATAAATAGCAGGTCTAACAGCAATTGAGCCCCAAGACGCGATAGATGTAAAGGCACCATCCTGCATCAATGCGATTATCCAATGTGTCTCAACACTTTCATGAGGCGACAAAACCCACCAACCACTATAAGCGTCTGTATACATCCATGTAGAATGCCTACACGTATTATAAAAATTACTAGCATATGAATAAAATGTTTTACAGTTTGTATTTAAGTTTGTTCTTAGATATTCACTTGCTGTAACTAAGGCTACTTTTCCATTCCATGTTGTACTATTTTCACTATTTATTTGGGCAGCTAAATCATTATTGCTATATGTTACTGCACCTATACCCCAGTCATGTAAAGTTATCTGACTTTGAGCGGTACTATTTAACCTATTATAATATGTTCCATTTAAATATGTTTTTAATGAAGCATTATTCCAGTTATTGCTTTTATTTGAATCCCATTCCATACTTCCTATACTTGTATTTCTCATTATTTTAATTGTTCCATCACATTCGACGGATATTATTCGCCACCCTGCTTTCTCATTATTAAATGTTACATAATTATTTGGGTTTGCTCCTGTAAAAAAATATCTACATTCATAAGGATCTTTTTCTAATTCATTATCTTCTATTATTTGTTCACCTGCTGTTGGTACTTTTGTACATTCAGTATATAATTCGTCTATTGCCCCTTGTACATCAGTTGATTGTAATTCACTTGTCACATTATCATACGTGACATCTTTACTTGGAAATGTTACGGCTGCATACACTGCAAATCCACTTATTAAAAGTCCTCCTACTACAAAGCCTATTATATTTGTTTTAATATATTTTTTCTCTTTCATGAATACCTCTCCTAT
>CALVRQ010000119.1 GCA_944358685.1 uncultured Bacilli bacterium | reverse complement strand
GTGGTGGATTTATAGGCACATTATGGCCTGAAGAACAGGAAATGGTAAATGATATTATAAAAGAATATCCTAACAATAAAATTATAATTATGCCTCAGACTTTTTATTTTAGTGATGATAAGGTAGGATATATCGAGTTAGAAAAAATGCAGAAATTAGTTCAAGAACATAAAGATATTCATATATTTACTAGAGATAAAGACAGCTATAGTTTTTGTAAAAAAATTTTTAAATCAGCTAATACAATTGGTTTAGTCCCTGATATGGTTTTAAGTTTAAATTATATGGAATCTATTACTGATAGAAAAGGGGTACTTTTATGTTTTAGATCTGATAAAGAGAAGATTACTGATGATAAAATATTACAAAGTTTATATAAAAAGTTAAATGAGTTAAAACTGTCTATATTAAATACTGATACAGTTATTAATCATCGCATAAGTTTGAAAAATAGATGTAGTTATTTTTTAAGAAAATTGTTAGATTTTCAGAAAAGTGAATTGGTTATTACCGATAGGTTACATGGAATGTTATTTGCGGCAATTACTGGTACGCCTTGTATTGCTATAGATAATGTTAGTCATAAAGTGAAAGGTGTATATGAGTGGTTAAAACCTTTAAAATATATTGTTTTTGTGGATGATTTTAAAAATATTAATAAATATATTGATAATGTTTTAAAATGTGAAATAAAGACTTATAATTTAAATATAAAATACAAAAAAGATTTTCAAAAAATAATAGATGTTATTAGAAAATAAACATTAATTAGAATAGGAGGAGCAATTATGACTAAAAAGAAAAAGACTAAAAGCAAGTTAAAGAAGACAACGATCGTTAGTAGAATTATTTTAGTAATATATTTAATTTTGTCACTAATTATGCTGGGAACGGTTATTTCAATGAATGTGCTTCCGGTTAAGTATTTAGTGCCATTATTAATAGGTTATGTGGTTATTTCTGGTTTATTTGGTTTGTTTGCCTTTAAAAATAATTTTCGAAATTGGATTAAGATTGTAGCTGATTTGATATTTGTGATTTTGATTGCTATAAGTAGTTTTGGACTTTATTATTTAAATAGCACGTTTGAAATGTTTGATGATATTAAAGATAAAAATTATCAACTTGTCGATTATTATGTTTTGGTACTTAATGATTCTGAAATGCAAGATATCGAAGATTTAAAGGGACATAAGCTTGGTGTATATGAATCAGCGGATAAGACATATGAAAAAGCTTTAAGGAATTTGGATAAAAAAGTTAAAACTCAAAAAGAAGAATATCCTTCATATTTAAGTGAGGCTGAGGCTTTAATGAGTAAAGAGGCGGATGCTATATTTACAAGTGCTGTTAACTATAGTGTTTTAAATGAAGATGTTGAGGGGTTTGAAGAAAGTGTTAGAATATTAGATAAAATATCTATTAAGATTGAAAGTAATGTTGTAGTTAAAGAGGTAGATGTTACTAAAGAACCATTTAATATTTATATAAGTGGTAATGATATTTATGGCAATATTGCTTCAGTATCTAGAAGTGATGTTAATATTATTGCAACAGTTAATCCGAATACTCATAAAATATTACTTACATCAATTCCTAGGGATTTTTATGTTCAGTTACATGGAACAAGTGGTTATAAGGATAAATTAACGCACGCTGGTGTTTATGGTATTGATATGTCAGTTAAGACAATTGAAGATTTACTTGATATAGATATTAACTATTATATGAGAGTTAATTTTACATCTTTGATTAAAATGGTTGATGCAGTTGGTGGCGTTGATGTAGATAGTGATTATAGTTTTACGGCTATTACTGGAGATAGGTTTGTTAAAGGTACTAACCATTTGAACGGTAAAAAGGCTTTAGCATTTTCCCGTGAGAGAAAGGCATTTAGTGATGGAGACCGTCAACGTGGTAAGAATCAGCAAAAAGTACTTACAGCTATTTTAAATAAAATGCTTAGTTCAACGACATTGATTACAAAATATACAGATATTTTGGATTCACTTGGTGGAAGTTTTCAGACTAATATGCCAGCTAGTAAAATTTATAATTTAGTGAATATGCAACTTGATAAAATGCCTTCATGGACTTTTGAGTCATATAATTTAGATGGAAAGGGTAGTAATAGTTATACTTATACTTATCCTCATCAAAAGTTATATGTAATGGAACCTGATGTTAATACAGTAAATGAGGCTAAAGCTAAAATAGATATGATAGAAAAAGAACAAAATGCTAGTGAGTAAAGCATTTTGTTTTTTTAATTTGCGAATGTATGTTTATTTGAATATAATTACTTTTATTCATTTCTGTAATTTGATAAGGATTAAATTTAATACTTAATGCACGAAGATAGAAAGTAAATTAATTTGAGAATATAGTTCCCATATTTATGGAAAAAAGAATAAAAATTATTGACATTCATATAATGAAATGGTATATTAGTTATGCATTTTAATTTTAGGTTTACCTTTTGGAAAATCTTTAATTAAGAATAAAAATGAAACCCCAGGGTATGTGTAATGAAAGGAGGTTAAATTA
>CALVRQ010000118.1 GCA_944358685.1 uncultured Bacilli bacterium | reverse complement strand
AAATGTGAATGTTTCATTGATAAAGATACCGAACTAGTGCCAGCCTCACAAATTTTAAATAATTGCCATAAAGATAATGCCTATGAAGAATATATTGAAATCTTAGAAAGTCATGGAATTAACAATGTTCGAGAAAAATTAGAAGATATGTTTATTTTAGATTATATTATGATGAACGAAGATAGACACTTAAATAACTTTGGTATTATCAGAAACGTTAATACTTTAAAATGGCTAGATGTTGCTCCAATATTTGATAATGGGCAATCTCTAAACATTCTTGACTATAATGAAAAAGAAATTATTTTAAACGGTCAAGGTAGGTTTTTCTATAATGTTATGGATTTTGATGATATATTAAAAAAAATTCAAGATTTTAACAGATACAACATAGAGAAATTAAATGGAATCACTGAAGAATTTGAAAATCTTCTTCATAAATATCAAAGCATAACAAAAATGACTGATAGAAGAATTGATAAGATATGCACCTTATTAAATAGTCGAATAAATAAATTAAAAAATATAATGCATAATCAATAGTTCCCATGTGGAACTTTTTATGATAAAATAAAAAACTAAACGGAGGAATAATAATGGAAAAATACATTTTAAGCCAAATGTCAGACAAAAATTTTTCAAAAGCCGTAGCTGCTATATATATGCAGACCGCATACAACCATGACCAATATCCTGGATATTTAAAATGGTTTTACACCGTAAACTTACCAAGAATCTTTAAAGGTAAAGGTGATATAATTTTCTATTTAGATGGACTAGAAGTAGTAAGCCTATCCACCTTAAAAAATTCTAATGAAAAGAAAATATGTACTTTACTTATAAATGAAGATTATAGAAAAAAAGGTTATAGTAAACAAATCTTAGAAGATTCATTTGAATACTTAGGGACAGAAACTCCGCTAATTACTATTCCCACTAAAAGACTGGATGAATTTAGTAAAATAATTGATGCATATCATTGGAAAGAAACTGATAGAACCGATGAATATTATAGTGAAGAAGTTATTTTTAATGCCCCTAAAGTCTTAAAAAAATAAGACTTTTTTTGTTATAAAAAATAATCCCAAGCATATACTTATTTGGGTGATAATATGGAATTTAAAGTAGGTGATTTAGTAACCCGAAATTCACATAATAATGACATTGTTTTTAAAATACTCAAAATAGAAGGTAATATATGTGAATTAAAAGGAATAAATGTTAGATTGCTTGTTGACAGTGACATCAACGACCTAAAAAAACATGAAGGTGGTGATATTGAAGGAGAGGAACCTTTTTTAGAAAGAATCCATAACGCTGAACAGTTAGATAGAAACGATTTTTTCTATTTGCCAGGTAAAATCCTACACATCGACAGTGATAAAGACTTTTTAAAAAGGTGCTTAGACTATTATAAAGAAACAAACATTTGGGCCATGGGTATCCGTGAAGATGAAAAAAACATGCCTCTTCATATAAAGCAGTGGTTAAATGAGTATAAACCCAATATCGTTGTCATTACAGGCCACGATGCTTATTATAAAAGAAAAGGAGATACTAATAATATAGAAGCTTATAAAAATAGTAAATATTTCTCAGATGCCATTAAACAAGCTAGAGAATATGAAAATAGCCATGAAAAATTAATAATTATATCTGGTGGGTGTTCATCATATTATGAAGAACTAATCAGAGCTGGAGCCAACTTCGCATCAAGTCCTAAACGCATCAATATTCACGCATTAGACCCTGCAATTGTCGCCACTAAAATGAGCTTATCGGACATTAATAAAGACATTGACATTAAAGATATTTTAGATAAAACTAAATATGGTAAAGATGGTATGGGGGGAATCATTACGAAAGGAACTATGTATGTTGGTTATCCCCGCTAAACAACATTACAACATAAAGACAATTAAAGAAGCCATCAGACCACATCTAAATAAAACAGTCAAAATAAAATGCAATCTTGGACGAAATAAATATGAAACATATGATGCAAAAATAATCAAACTATATAACTGTGTCTTCCTAATTGAACTTACCGAAAATAAAACTCTCAAATCATTTTCATATGCCGATATAATTACTAAAACCATTAAAATATACGAATAAACCAATATTCACTTGATTTTTCTAATAAAATATTGTATACTGAAAATGAAATCATGCTAGAAGGGAGAGGTTAGCTTGAAAATAACATCAGTCAACGTTCGCACAGTCGACAGTGAAAACCGTATGCGTGGTATCGTATCAGTAGTAGTAGATGACTGCTTCGCAATTCACGGAATTAGAATTATCGAAGGTGACAACGGCTTATTTGTAGCAATGCCAAGCCGTAAGAATAATGATGGCACATATCATGATGTTGCACATCCAATTACACCAGAGTGCCGTAAAATGTTCGAAGATGCAATTCTCGAAGAATATAAAAAAGTTAAAGAAGAAAAAGGCGAATAATTCGTCTTTTTTTTATTGCTTGGGCATATAATCTCTTAGAAAGGGGAAATAATTATGGACAAAATAGACAGTGTTATAACCTCATTAAATCATAGTATTACTATAAACGAAAGAAAAAATATTATTATCACTGGTGTTAAAAAAATTGAAAGTTTTGATGAAAATGAATTCTTTATGGAAACCAGCATGGGTAACCTCACCTTAAAAGGTGAAGATTTAGAAATCATTAAATTAGATACTTACCAAGGCAATGTTTCTATTAAAGGTAAAGTTGATAGTATTGCCTATACTGAAGACGGAAATAAAGAAAAAGACGGCGGGCTATTAGGAAAATTGTTTAAATAATGCCCCTTAATCTTCAATTAATATCCTTAGCCTTTTCCTTTGCCTTTGGAATCTTTTTCTCTTTATTTCTAGATATAAACCATAAAATAATCTATAATACTAAAAAAATAATTAAACTAATAGGAACCACCCTTGTAGTTTTTTTAAGTGTTTTAATCTATTTTATTTTACTTTTAAAAATAAATAATGCCACTTTTCATCCATACGAACTAATTATGATAATATTAGGTTTCATTTTTGAAAACTTTATAAAAACAAAAATATTCAAACATTTTAAATCAAGAAAGGCCCGTAAACAAATTGTCTAAAAATAAAACCTTCATTGTAAAAGAATGTAAAAAATGCTATACTTTTACTAGAAAGAAAGGTGATAAAATGGCTAAGAAAAAAGTACCAAAAAAAGCCAAAAGACGACTTATTGTCTTTGGACCTATAGCTATTTTTATCATCTTTTATTGTGCCTTCACATTAGTAACAACCACTATGGATTTATACAAATTAAAAAACGAAGAAGCTGAATTAAGTGAAAAATTAAGCACCCTAAAAACTGATGCTAGTGACTTAAAAACTGAAATAACTAAACTGCAAAATAAAGATTACGTTGCTAGATATGCTAGAGAAAATTACTTATACACCAAAAACGGTGAATATGTTATTAAAACAGAAGAAAAGACCAAAACAGAAAAAAAAGAAACTAAAAAAGACGAAACATATATCATCTATGCTTGCATAGCTGCTACTATATTTATAATTTTATTTATAATAATTATTCACCATCGTCGCAAAAAAAAGAAAAGTTCCAAATAAGGAACTTTTTATAGTTTAAAATCATCGACAATTTCATCATTTCTATCTTTACCATCAAAATATAATTTGCTTTTAAACTTAAAAATCAAAGCAATTATATTGGTTGGAAAAGACTTAACTAATTTATTATAATCTGTAATGATATCGTTATAATATTTTCTAAAAGCAACAATTTCAGCTTCTGATTCATTTAATGCAATATCAATTTTCATAAATGATTCAACACTTTTAAGCTTAGGATATTCTTCTTTATACTTTTCAAACTCTTTTAACCCATCATATAATTTTCTATCCAAATCAAAATTACTTAATTTTCTAGAACGTAATTTCATAATTTGTTCTAAAACATCATTTTCCGTTTTTGTATTCGCCTTAATTACATCAATAGACTTATTTAGTAAATCAAATCTCTTTCTTAAAACTGCATCAATATTTGCTTCAGCTTCGTTAATTCTAATAATTAAAACTTGAAATTGATTATAACTGTTTGTTACCCAAATAACAAGCAAACTAACTGCAATTAAGACAGATGTTAAAACAATAAATATGCCCATACCATCACCTTAAAAACATTATAACAAATATCCTATTTCATTTCAATTATTTGGATAAAATTCAGGATCAGAAATAATCCTCTCATCAAACTTAATATAATTCACATATATAATTAAAATTAAATACCAATTACCACTACTCGGGTCACTTAAAATAATGTGATCACGACCTGATTGCTCAATTATACCAGAAAATATCTTATTGCGCCATTCATCAGAATCAGGGTAAGAAGCATAAATTTCCACCTTTTTACCACGATTTAATCTCAAAATATTTTCAATATAAGACTGCTCCGCTGGAACATTAAAATTCATCTGCGTCTGTTGATTCGGAACATTTCCACTATTTGTATACATCGGATTTCCCGGAAAACCTGTTTGGTTTACAAAATTATTGTTCATTTAATCATCCTTTCCATAATAATATATTCTCTAAATCTCAAAATATGTTATACTAAAAAAGAAGTTGGAAAAAAATTACCAAAAGGAGGAAAAATATGAAAGTAATTTTAGGTGTATCTAATCGACATGTCCATCTAACAAAAGATCATTATCACACTTTATTTGGTGATGAACCAATAAATAAAGTTAAAGACTTACGTCAACCAGGACAGTTTGCCTCTGATAAATTTGTAACTATTCAAAATGGTGATAGACAAATAAATCATGTTAGAGTTTTAGGACCAATTAGAAATTATACTCAAGTTGAAATTTCTAAAACCGACGCCTATACTCTAAAACTAAACCCACCAATCAGAACCTCTGGTGACCTAGAAGGTTCTAGCCCAATCACTATAATTGGACCAAAAGGTGAACTTCATCTAGATAAAGGCTGTATTTTAGCCAACCGCCATATTCACATTAGTCCAGAAGAAGTAAAGAAATATAACTTAGAAGGCGTTAAAAAAGTTAAAGTAAAAATAGATGGTGAAAAAGGTGGAGTTCTCAACAATGTTTATTTAAAAATTATTGAACCATCATTACTTGAAATGCATATTGATACTGACGAAGGCAACGCTTTTGGTGTAAAAACTGGCGACGAACTTGAAATTATCGAATTAGAAAGAGAGGAATAAAATGAAATTACAAAACAAAGTAGCCATAATAACTGGTGGTGCCATGGGTAATGGCCTTGGAATAGTCGAAGTATTCTTGAAAGAAGGCGCTAAAGTAGCTATATTAGACTATGATGAAAAATTAAATGAGACAATTAGTAATTTACAAAATCAAAAATATAACGTTTTAGGTTATAAAGTAGATATTAGAGATATAGATAAAGTTAAATTAGCCATTCAAGATATCCACAGTAAATTAGGTAACATTGACATTTTAGTAAATAATGCCGGTGTTTGCCGTTTAAAACCTTTTATGGAAATGGACGATGAACTAAGAGATTTCCATTTTGATATCAACATCAAAGGAACTTGGAATGTCACAAAAGCCACTTTACCATACATGGAAAAAGGATCTATAATAAATCTATCAAGTGTTACTGGACCAATGGTAGCCGATAGTGGAGAAGTCGCCTACGCTACCACTAAAGCCGCCATAATCGGTTTTACCAAAGGACTAGCTGCTGAACTAGTTGATAAAAATATTAGAGTAAATGCTATCATGCCAGGCTATATCATGACCCCAATGGTAAGCGGTATGGCCAAAGAATCAAATGCTGAAAACCCAGATAGCGTTGTTGATGGAATCGCCAAAGGCATACCTATGAAAAGGTTAGGAACCATCCAAGAGTTAGGAAATTTAGCTGCTTTCCTAGCTTCTGATGAATCTAGTTATATTACAGCTCAAGGCATTGTAATTGATGGTGGATCAACCCTTCCAGAAACAATGACCATGGGTGTTTAAAACTACATTATGTAGTTTTTTTACTTTTAAAAACATCAGCCAACAACCTAGAATTGACTATATTTTAATAATTTGTTAAAATAGCATTCAAAAAGGTGATTTTATGAGTAGAATTATTACAAACCAAGAAGAATTATCAGAAATTTTAAAA
>CALVRQ010000117.1 GCA_944358685.1 uncultured Bacilli bacterium | reverse complement strand
ATGAAGATTTTAAAAAAATGATAGTTGAATTATATACAGATCAGAATAAACCAGCTAGTGAAATAGAACGTGAATATGGCGTAAGTAATGCAAGCATATATAAATGGATAGAAGAATATTCACCTATGTTAATTGTAAATATAAAATAAATGACTATTGACTTTTTCGGAGCTATTGGATAAAACAAAAGTGTGAAATATCTAAAATAAAGGAATGAGGTAAATGAATAAAATTTTTAAAAGTGAGTGTTTTTATGTATATTAATGGCTTTGATAGTTGGGATTGCTGGAGTATCTGCAGCAACATATTTTCCGAGTGGAGATGTAACTTATGATAATAAAGAAAGTGGTCTATCTAGTACTGATGTTCAAGGAGCAATTGATGAACTTTATACTACTTGTTCTTCTTCTATGAAATCTGGTAATTATTTGTTTTATACAAGTAATCAGACATGGTCAGGTAATCAAGTAACGTATGCTTCTATTCATCAACTGAGTTTAAATAGTCAAAATGATAAAATTATATATTCTATTAACAATATTAATATACAGGAAATAGATAGTGTATATGTGACAGATAATTATATTTATTATTCTACAGGAGGAAATGATGAAAATGGTGTATTATTTCCTGCTATTTATAGAATTGATTTAACTGGAAATAATGTTAAACAATTATATAATGTTGGTGGTGTATATAATAATTATTTAAAAAATATTAAACTGTTATATGTTAATAATAATTATATATATTTTTATATTAGTGGTTATTTTCAAAATAATGTTGTAGAATATCCTGCTATTTGGAGAATTAATTTAGATGGAAGTCAAGCTACAAAAATGTCTGATATTAAAACTATTGATGTAGATAATATTATAAGTGTATTTTTAAAGTAATATATTTAAAATTGAATTTATATTTATGAAAAAATAATGCTTATTTTGCATTACTTTTTTTTCTTTTTTTTGAATAGAAAATGATGAGTGCTATTATAAATACAACAGCTAAAGCGATGACAATAATGTGTGAATATTGGTCCATAATTTCTAATATGTCAGTCCAATTTTCACCAACGATACTACCGGCAATTGTTAAAGCACTATTCCAAATTAGAGAACCTGCGGTAGTATATATTAAGAATTTTTTCATGGGCATTTCACTCATTCCAGCAGGAATAGAAATTAAACTTCTGATTACTGGAATAAATCTACAGAAGAAAACGGTTTTGTTTCCTTTTGTATCAAACCATTTATCGGCTTTATCAATATCTTCTGGGGTTAGTCTTAATAATTTACCTGGTTTACTTGTGATTATTTTTTTAAGTCTTTCTTTGTTTAAAATTTTACCAATATAGTATAAGATTATAGCTCCTAATAAGGAACCTAAAGTAGAAGCTATAATTACACCAATAATATTCATGTTGGTGAATGTTGTCATGAATCCACCAAATAGTAAGATTACTTCTGATGGGATTGGTGGGAAAACGTTTTCAATAGCTATTAAGAGAAAGACTCCAATATAACCAAAGTTATTCATAATTTCAATAATTAAATCTTGCATAAGGACACCTCGCTTTTAAGTATAACATGAAATTTATTTATGAGCAACAATGTGACAAAATTGTAATATTTTGTAATTAAGAAAGATGGTATAATGGTATGGCAAATAGTATAATTGGATTTAGAGGTGAGGAGTATGTTAGAGGTTGCTTTTGCTTTTTTTCTTTTATTTTTATTCTTTTTAGTAATTGCATTAATTAAATGGGTTAGGAGTAAGAAATGAGTTATTTAGAGGCTATTAAGATTGCTTTTTTAACATTTCCTTTTTTAGCATTTTTATTTACGATTCCTTTTATACTATGGCAATATCATAAATATGGCTCTATTAATAAACTTAGAGTTTTAATTATATATTCTTTTATTTTATATATGATTTGTGTTTATTTTTTGGCTATTTTTCCACTTCCAGATAGAGATAGCATTGATATGAATAGTCCGGTTTGTCAATTAGTGCCGTTTAACTTTATTTTAGATATTATAAAAGAGTGTTCTAGTTTTGATAACATTTGGCTTATTTTAGCAGATTCGAGTGTATATACAGTACTATTTAATGTATTGATGTTTATGCCATTTGGAATGTATCTTAGGTATTATTTTAAAAATAGTTTAAAGAAAACAATCTTTTTTAGTTTTTTATTTAGTTTATTTTTAGAAGTGACACAGTTAACAGGATTATATTTCATATATCCGCATCCGTATAGGTTATTTGATGTAGATGATTTAATGATTAATACTTTAGGTGGTGTTGTAGGCTATTTTGTGATGGGGATATTTATAAAGTTTTTACCTTCTAGGGATAATATTGATTTATCTAGTTTAGAAGAGGGAAAGAAAATTAGCGGTCTTAGACGATTTACAAGATTTTGTTTAGATGTGTTATTATGGTTTGTTTTTACAGGATTTTTATATATGATATTTGGATTTAATCATGTGTTTATTATTTCTTTAGTTATTTATTATGTAATTATTCCAGGAATTTTTGATGGTCAGACTTTTGGTAGTAAATTTTTAAATATGAAACTTGAATTTCCAAATAAGCGATTATTAAGATTGTTTTTTAGATTGGTGTTACTTATTTTGTATTATTTAATTATACCTTTAGGTTTAGGATATTTATTTGTAGTGATAACAAGAAATATAGAAATTTCTAATGTTTTAGTGTTTGTTATGGGAGCTATATATGTGCTTTTTCTTGGAATATTTTATTTAGTGAATGTGACTTATATTTTTAAAAGGAGAACTTTAATTTATGATAGATTGGTTAAAGGAAAATATGTTAGTACAATAGGAAAAGATGTAGATAATTTTGATGAAAAGTTAGAAAATTAAAAAAACTTTGTTTTTGAAATTGAAACAAAGTTTTAATTTGATGTGTATGTTTTTATAATGTTTTCAGCTACTTTAATGCCATCAATGGCTGATGTCATAATACCACCGGCGTATCCGGCACCTTCACCGCAAGGGTAAATTCCTTTGATATTAGATGTGAAGTTTTCATCTCTAGGAATTTTAATTGGTGATGATGTTCTAGATTCGGCGGCAGATAATATGGCATCGTCACTTGCAAATCCTTTTATTTTTCTTTCAAAGTTTTTGATGCCTTCAATTAAGGCTTCAGAAATATACTCTGGGAAAATTTCTCTTAGGTTAGTTAGTTCATAGTTTCCTTTAAAGATTGGTTTTATGGTTTTAAAATTTTTTGATTGTTTATTTTCAGTGAAGTCTTTAAATAATTGTACTGGGATGTTTCCCTTGCCTATTTCGTAGGCTTTTTGTTCTAATTTTCTTTGGAAAGTTATACCATCTAAAGGGTTACTGCCAAAGTCATCTGGTGATATAGTAACAATGATGGCACTGTTGGCATTTTCTGAGTTACGACTATGATTACTCATACCGTTTATGGCAAGTTTATTTGGTTCTGATGATGCATTGACTACATATCCGCCTGGGCACATACAAAATGAATAAACACCTCTTTTTTTTGTTGTTTGGTATGTTAATTTATAGCTGGCAGGTGGTAGGCTTTTATTATTACCATATTGTGATTTATTGATTAAAGATTGGGGGTGCTGGATACGAATACCTACTGCAAATGGTTTAGGAATAATATTTAATCCATTATTTAATAGCATTTCAAAGGTGTCTCTACTACTATGACCTAGAGCTAAAATTAAGTTTTCGCAAGGGATTATTTCTTTGCTATTTATTTCGATTGATATTAGTTTATCTTCTTTAATATTTATATTGGTTAGGCATGTTTGATATTTGATGTTTCCGCCCATTTTAATTATTTCATTTATCATGTTTTTTATGACATTTCTTAGTAAGTCGGTACCTATATGAGGTTTGTTTAGATATAGGATATCTTCGGGAGCTCCATGTTTGACGAAGGTTTTTAAAACTTCTTTTCCTCTAAAGAATTTATCTTTGGTTAAAGTATTTAGCTTGCCGTCAGAAAATGTTCCAGCACCACCGGCGCCAAACTGAACATTAGAATTTGGATTTAGAACGCCGGTTTTCCAAAACTTTTCCACAGTTTTAACACGGTTTTCAATATCTTCTCCACGTTCAATGATTAATGGTTTATAGCCACTTTTAGCAAGCATGTATCCAGCAAATAGGCCAGCAGGTCCACTACCAACAATAATTATTTGATGATTTAATTTTAAATTACCTTTATTTGGCAGTTTATATGTTTCATTTGGTGTTTTTAATATATCGGCTGAGTGTTTTTTTAATATGTGTTTTTCGTTTTTTATGTCGGCATCAATTTCATAGACATACATGAGATTGTTTTTGTCTCTCGCATCTATTGATTTTTTGTTTATTTTAAAGTTTATGATGTCATTTTCTTTTATTTTTAGTTTTTTGGTTAGTTTTAATTTTAAATCATTTTCATTATGGTTTATAGGTAGTTTGATTTGTCTTATTCTAAGCATTATTTTACACTCTTTCCAGCAATTATGCCACTTATCCAAGCCCAACCTAAGTTATATCCACCGCAGTCTCCATCAATATCAATAATTTCGCCGGTAAAGTATAGATTTTTCATTTTCAATGATTCTAGGGTGCTATTATTTATTTCATTTAATGGAATACCACCAGAACATATTTGGGCGTGGTCTAGAGTATGAGTGTCTAGAATTTTTATTTTAAAATTAGTAAGTGCTTGAATTAGATTATTTAATTCGATTTCTGATAAAGTGTTTAAAGGAATGTTTCTTTTAATATTTGCTTTTTTTAAAATGATATCTACTAATTTATAATGAAGGAATCCTTCTAATAGTTCACTGATTGTTTTGTGATATGAGTTTTTATTTAACGTTTTTAAAAAGTTTTTAGGATTATTTGTAAAAGGAATGAAATTAAGACTTACTGTGACATTTTGTTTATTATTTAAGGCGATAGAGGCTAGACCACTTAGATTAAATATGCATATGCCACTAAGGCCATAATTGGTTAATTGAATTTCACCTGCTTCGCTTTTTGTTAATTTGTTATTAATTAGTAGGTTAACTAAAACGTCACATCTGATACCACTCCAATTTTTAAAGTATGGTTCGTTTCCTTTTAACTGAACTAATGATGGAAGGGGAGTTACTATATTATGATTAAATTGTTTGGCAAGGGTGTACCCTAAACCATCGGAACCTGTTTTAGGAGCAGCTTTAGAACCTG
Source organism: uncultured Bacilli bacterium (assembly GCA_944358685.1). The sequence goes on along the minus strand of CALVRQ010000117.1, from coordinate 627 downwards.
TACTTATGATGATATTTTTAGCTTTAATATTTTCTTTATTTGGATTGATAATAAAACAATCTTTTTTTATTATTTTGGTTACGGTTATATCGTTTATTATATTGATATTTAGTTTTTTACATTCTAAAAGTAAGGCACTGTGAATACTAGATGCTTGATTAGAGAATGGGTAGTAATAACCATTTTTTATTTTAGAGACTATACCTAAAGAATTAAAAAATTTTAAAACACTATTTTGTCTTTCTTCGGTTATAAAGTTTTTTAGAAGTTCTGGAGTAGAGGTGTGGTAGTGGCTTATATTTTGGTCTTGATTCCAAAAGTTACATCTACCATTTCCGGTTATGAGAATTTTTTTACCACATTTATTATTTCTTTCGATGATGGTAACATCTTTGCCATTTCTAGCTGCAGTAATAGCGGCAGTTAAACCAGATGCACCACCACCAATAATAACAACTTCTTTCATTTGAATCACCATAAATATTATAACATAAGTATTTATATTATAATGTCTAGTAGGTTATAGAAGTTTTTGGTTATAAAAAACTTCTATAACTTTATTGTGGCAAATCGCAAGCGAAGATATATAGGGGAAAGTAATTGTTTGTGATTTGTGACAAAAATAGA
>CALVRQ010000116.1 GCA_944358685.1 uncultured Bacilli bacterium | reverse complement strand
ATTGGTTTAATGTTTCTTTTAAATTTTGCAATTAAAAATTTGCTTAAATAAAATTTATATTCTATCATGTTTATTCTTTTGACGTATTATTCACTATAGCACAAATTTTAATATATGTATATAGTTTGCTTTTTTGATGGTGTAAAGGTGTGTTAAGAAAAAAGAAACTTTTTATTTAAGTTTCTATTTAATTTGTTTCAATTTATATAATATATTTAAAGCTTCTATGGGGGTTATTTCTAAGGGGTCGATTTTTTCTAATTCTTCTTCTACTTTAGATTTTTTTGGCATTAAATCATCAATTGGTAAAGCTTCTTGTACTTTTAAATCACGTTTCTTTTCTTTATTTTCATAAACTTTTAATATTTCTGAAGCTCTTTTTATAACTGAGTCTGGAAGGTTTGCAAGTTTAGCTACGTGAATACCATAACTTTTATCAACACTACCTTCTTTTATTTTATGAAGGAAGGTTATTTTTCCATCTTCTTCATAAGCTGAGACGTGAATATTTTTTAGATGTTTTAGGGTTTTATCAAGGTCAGTTAATTCGTGGTAGTGGGTTGAGAAAAATGTTTTACCTTTGATATTTTGATGGATATATTCAATAATTCCTTGAGCTAGAGCCATACCGTCGAATGTAGCTGTTCCTCTACCTAGTTCATCAAATAAAAGGAGACTTTTATCGGTTGCTGAAGTAATAGCATTGGCTGCTTCGGTCATTTCAACCATGAATGTTGACTCACCACTTACTAAGTCATCTGAGGCACCAATTCTCGTATATATGGCATCAAAAATTGGCAATTTAGCTATAGTTGCAGGAACGAACGAGCCGATTTGGGCCATAATAGCAATGATAGCCATTTGCCGCATATATGTTGATTTGCCAGCCATATTTGGCCCTGTTATTAATAAGATATTAGTGTTTTTATCCATAATAATATCGTTGGTGACGAATTCGTTATTGATAACTTTTTCAACTACTGGGTGGCGTGATTCTTTTATGTATATTTCGCTTTCAGTTATCTCTGGCCTTACGTAATTATTTTCTTCAGCAATGGTAGCAAAGGAGGCCAAGACGTCTATTTCGCTAATTATTTTAGCGGTTTCTTGTAATTTTGGAATATATCTTTTTACTACGTCTCTAATTTCACAGAATAAGGTATATTCTAATTCAACTATTTTTTCTTCAGCATTTAATATTAATGCTTCTTTTTCTTTTAATATTGGACTTATATATCTTTCACAGTTAGCAAGAGTTTGTTTCCTTTGATAACCCCATTCATCTTTGACTAAACTAGTATTTCCTTTACTGATTTCAATAAAGTAACCAAAAACTTTATTATATGCAACTTTTAAATTTTTGATACCGGTTCTTTCTCTTTCTTCGGTTTCAAATTTAGCAACGAAGTCTTTTCCACCTTTTCTTAAGCTTTTAAGTTCATCTAACTGTTCGTTATAGCCTTCTTTGATTAGATATCCTTCTTTAGTACTTACTGGTGGATTTTCATAAATACTTTTTTCAAGTAAGTTATATAAATCTGAAAAATCAGTTAATTTTTTGTGATAATTTATTTTTTCTAATATTTCAGATATTTGGGGAATGACTTTTAGTGATGATTTTAGTTGTAATAAATCTTTACCGTTCGCATTGCCAAAGGCAATTTTACCGCTTAGTCTTTCTAAGTCATATATTTCGGTTAAATATTTTTCGAGGTCACTTTTGAAAATAAATTCTTTTAACAAGGTGTCAACAATGTCATATCTTCTTTCAATTTCGTTTTTATCAATTAATGGGTTTAATAAATAGTTTTTAAGTAGTCTTGCACCCATAGCTGTTTTGGTTTTATCTAAAAGCCATATTAAAGAGTAATTTCTTTGTTTTAATCTCAAGGTTTCGGTTAATTCTAAATTTCTTTTGGTATGGACATCCATTTTTAGATGATCTTTTGTTTCTCTAATTTGTAATTTTTGAAGATGTGACAAGTCTCTTTTTTGATTATGGATAATATAGGCAAGAAGATGTTTAATGGAGTTTATATATCTTTGGTCGATTATCTCTTTATAAACATATGAATATTCATTAGTTAATTCGTCGGTTATCGTTAAGGTTAAATGAAATTGATTTTTTAAAATGGAATAAATATCTTTATCTGTTTTACTATCTAATATGACTTCTTTAACACCTAGATTAATGATTTCAGAAACTAGTTTTGTTTGACTGTGTTCGAGCAAAAACGCATATATCTCACCGGTTGATACATCAGCATAGCTTACAGCATAACCGTGTTTGAAATCGGTTATACCAGCAATAAAATTAAAATCATCGGCTTTTAAGGTATCTGTATCCATGATAGTTCCAGAACTGATTATTTGAACAATACCTCTTTCGACGATTCCTTTAGCGCTTTTAGGGTCTTCTAATTGTTCGACAATGCCTATTTTATGGCCATTTTCAATTAGTTTATCAATGTAAGAGCTTGCGGCGTGGTAAGGGATACCACACATTGGAATTCTTTCGTCTAAACCTGCTGATTTGCCAGTTAAGGTTAATTCTAGTTCATGACTGACTTTAATAGCATCATCAAAAAACATTTCGTAAAAATCACCTAATCTAAAAAAAATGATTAGGTCTTCGTTTGCGTTTTTTATGTCTAAATATTGTCTCATCATTGGTGTTACTTTATTTATGTCTACATCTTTTCTTTCCACTATTAATCACTTCCATTTTTTGGTTATATTATAACATTTCGACTGTTTTTTTTCAATAATTTGCTAATAAAAACAAGCTGTTTTGCTTGTCTTATAAAGCTTTTTTTAATGTTTTTTAGTATACTTTTTTACAAAAGCACTAAATTGTGGGGTTAAACATTCTTGATGATTAGGTAAAAGAGAGCTAGGAAGATTTTGTATTTGCTTTTTTGATGGATAGTAAGGTCTGATTTCTTTTTCTTGAATAGATTTAAGATTTTCAATAATTTGTTTTCTTTGATTAATGGCTTCATCTATATCGTAGTCCATCAAACTTGTTTGTTCATCTTTAGTTGCAGCAAATAATGGTTTTATGTTTTCTGGAAATACGGCTAATGATAATTTGTCATTATTATTTATTACACATAAAGCTGAATTGGGTGTTTGATATGGACATAAGATTTTTTTATCATTTACATAGGTTATTTTAACGTAAGAGATTCTCTCTTTTTCTATTTGCTCGCTTAACTTACGTTTTGTCCAGTTGGCTGATGTAGGATAAGTAATAAGATTAATTTTAGTATTTGTCAAAGTATCTTCAAAGTATTTTTGACCTTTTGATGATTTTAAAGTTAAGATGATTGGAATCTCTGCTTTTTCTTCAGGGGCTAATTCAACATAATATTGATGAGAAAGATTAATCATACCATATTCACTATCAATAGTCGGAATTGATAGCACGTCATATATTTTAAAAACAATTAAGTCAGATGTGTTTAAAAAATATAATTCATTTTGATTATAAAGAGTATTTGTTTTCATAGTTTCACCTCATTTTTTATATTAAAGGTTTAGATTATATAAGTCAAGTAATTACGGATGAAATTTTAATTATGTGTTTTGATTGGTTATTTATGGCTTAATTTTATTCGCTTTTTTTTGAGTTCTTTACTAAAACCTTCGAAATCTTTAGAGATTGAAAATAAGTGCTGTTTAACGGTTTGTATTGTATGATGATATTCTTGACTATCTAATATATTATGAATATTTCTATTTTGAATTTGTTTTAAAGCTTCTATATAATTTCTAATGCTTGTTAATTTTGTTTCATCTTTTACTGCGTAGTCCAAAAGATTTTCATTACAATTTTTTAATGATTTTAAATTATTAAAATTGACAAATAATGTATTTGTTAGATAATTTAGGGCAATTGGTTCAGTGATAAGTCCATTAATAATGAAACCATTATATGAAATTTTTTGAAAACAAGTTTCGGCAGCTATAAAAGTGAGATTTTGCTGTTTTAAGTTTGCTATAGAATTAGATGCATAGTCAGCAAATACAATTATTTTAGTTTCTGTTAGAATGTCTTCTAAAAATGGTTTGTCATTTTTATTTACGAGTCTAACTAAGATAACATTGTCTTTAAAATTTCCTTTATTTGGACTTGTAAAAAAATATTCATCATCATTTAGACGAATAGGATTTGTTCTTTGACTATTACATTGATTAAAATTATTTATTACATTTAAGTCAGATAATTTTAAAAGATAAATATCTTCGAAATTGTTATTTTGTTTATCATTCATTTTTTTTCACCTCGAAGTTATTATTATACAACAAAAGTGAAAAATATTTCAAATTTTTTTGACCTTGTTTGTTTATTGCTGATTTTCTAAATATTTTAAGGCTTCTTCGAAGGTTTCAACTGGGACTAGGTCAATGTCATAGCCTTTTTCTTTTTTGACCTTTTTAGCTTCTTTATAGTTATCTCCTTTAGGGACTATAAAAACGTCGGCTCCTTTATTTACTGCTCCTATCAATTTATATTTAATCCCACTTATTTCACCAACATTACCATTTATATCAATGGTACCAGTGCCAACGATGGTTTTGCCACTTGTTAGATCAATTTTATTTAAGTAACTATAAATGGTTAAGGTCATCATTAGACCGCCTGATGAACCTGATTCAGTGTCTTTGAAATTAAAGGTTATTTTTTTATCTGAGTTAACATCAAAGGTTTCAGTGATAACTGCTCCTATTTTGGGTTCATCTAAATAGTTAATTAAAGTTGCATTTCTAGTTTGAGACTTACCGTTTATATCTTTGACTTCTAAGGTTACTTTATCCCCTATTTTTTTAGAAGCAATGAGAGTAAAAAGTTCATTTTTATCTTTTATATTTTGATTATCTACTTTTAATATTTGATCACCAATTTTAAGGTTTGTTTTTGCTATTTCATCAATGTATGTGACATATACTTTATTATTAGTAACATTATAATCAATATTTGAATGCTTATAAGCAACTAGTAAGGCTGTGTCATTTCCTTCTTGCAATAACATTTTATTACGGTAGTTTTTTTCTTCGATGGTTTCGTTGTCGTTTTTTACTTCAGTTTCTTTTTCGGTGTCCCAGTCTTTGCTTAGGGCAGAAAATATCAAAGTTGGTATGGTGGCATGAATTTCCGAAACATAGGCCATATTTAAAGAACCTGATAGTTTAAAGTTATCTTCGGTGGTTATTTTATCAGATGTGTCAATAAGACCTCCTGGAGCTGAAATATAGTAAGGAAATTCAATTAAGAAAACAGCTAGAATAACTATATAAACGATGATTATTTTATAATATTCTTTTATATATTCTTGGATTTTTTTTAGTAATTTTTTCATATATTACTCCTTTCAGTAATAAATTTATTTAATAGTGGGTGAAATTATGCGCAGATGGATAAGTGTATTTATAATGGTTGTTTTATTATTTATCGTTTATGAGATTTTAACAGAGTCAGAAAGTATTTTGAATTCGGTTAATTTTTCACTTAATGTGTTTAAAAACAACGTTTTTCCATCATTATTTCCCTTTTTTGTGCTTTCAAATATCTTGATTAAATGTGGGCTTCCAGAATTTATGGGTAACTTATTTAAAGGGATTATGAACCGATTATTTAGAATTAAGGGTGTCTGCGCATTTATCTTTTTCATGAGTATTATATCAGGAAATCCAGCGAATGCAAAGTACACGAGAGAACTTTATTTAACTGGTAGTATAAATAGATATGAAGCTACAAAGATTTTATGTTTTACTTGTTTTTCAAATCCTTTGTTTATTTTAGGTACGGTATCCATACTTTTTTTGAATAATAAAGATGCTGGATTACTAATACTACTTTGTCATTATTTAGGTAATTTGATTATTGGTTTTGGTATGAGAGGTTACCATCCTAGCAAAAAAGAAAATGAAAAGATTGATTTAAAAAAAGCTACTAACGAGATGCATCTAAAAAGGATTAGTAATAAGGAAAGTTTTGGAGAGATGGTTACTAATTCACTTGTTAGTAGTATTGATACTTTACTACTTATTTTGGGGGTTATTACTATATGTTTAGTAGTGACAACTATTATTGATAATAATTTGAATTTGAATAGTGTATTTCAAAGTGTTTTGAATGGGTTTGTGGAAATGACACAAGGGCTTAAATATATAAGTTTAGAGGCAATTCCTTTGAAACTTAAATGTGTGCTTACGGTGATGATTTTGTCATTTGGTGGTCTTTCTGTACATATGCAGATTATGGGTATTTTGAGTGATACAGATATTAAATATTTGCCTTTTTTATGTGCGAGGGTATGTCATGCAATTATTTCTTCTTTACTTATGTTTTTGCTATTTGATTTTTGGATTGGTTTGACATAGCTAGTGTTTTTTTACTTATTTTACTTTTTTTGCGATTGTTTTTATTTTCAAAGTATTATATAATAGTTTTAGGATAAAATACTAGTCCAATAAAAGATAGAAAAGGAGCAAGATTTATATGATGAGAACGTTTGATTTTGCAAAGGTGCCGATTGCTGATATTATTAATGATATTTTAGTTGATTCTTCTAAAAAAGGTGCTAGTGATATTCACTTTGATCCTTATGAGGACCATTTATTAATTAGAATTAGAATTGATGGACTTTTAATGGATTATGCAACAGTTCCAGATGCTTACCGTGATTATTTAACTACACGCGTTAAGACAATTGCAAAGATGAATATTACGGAAATGAGACTTCCACAAGATGGGGCGATTAAGGAAACACTTGATGGAATTGATTTGGATTTACGTGTTTCTTCACTTCCGGTTAGTACTGGAGAGAAGATTGTTATTCGTATTTTGGATTATACTCGTAGTATGGCGGGTCTAGGCGAACTTGGTTTTAGTGAAGAAAACTATAAAAAGGTTGTGGAAATGCTTAGTGTTCCTAATGGGATTATTTTGGTTACGGGAGCTACTGGTAGTGGTAAAAGTACAACTGTTTACTCTATGCTTCAACAATTAAATACATCTGCAACTAACATTATTACTGTTGAAGATCCAATTGAAATGGATATTACTGGTATTAATCAGGTCCAAACGAATCCAAAAATTGGTTTGACATTTGCAAATGCACTTAGGAGTATTTTGAGACAAGACCCAAATATTATTATGATTGGTGAAATAAGAGATACCGAGACAGCAAAGATTGCAGTTCGTGCATCTATTACTGGTCACTTGGTTCTTTCTACTTTGCATACTAATACTTCACTTAACACTATCGAAAGATTGATTGATATGGATGTTCAAAAATATTTATTAGCTTCAGCTTTGGAGGGGGTTATTTCTCAGAAGTTAGCAAGGCAGTTATGTCCACATTGTAAAACGCTTAGAAAAACTAGTGAATATGAAAGAAGTATTTTTAAAACTGTTTTAAATAAGGACGTTGACGAAATTTACGATGCGGAAGGATGTGAAGAGTGTCACGATGGTTATAAAGGTCGAATTGCTATACATGAGGTTTTGAGAATTAATCAGCAAATTCGTGATGCTTTAAGTAATAATCGTTCTAAAGAAGAAATTAGAGGATTGGTTTATGGAAGTGGTAATGTAATTACAATGCTTCAAGATGGTCTTGAAAAGGTTGTTGAAGGTTATACTACTTTTGAAGAAATTCTCAAATTAATTGAACTTGAGGATGATGATAAGATTAGTTCTAATAGTTCTTTATCTGAAGCTATTATGGAGACTAAAGAGGCACTTGCTGCTCAAGAGCAACAAGAAGGAAAATATATTGGAATTCGCGAAGAACTTGTTAATAATGGTCAGAATGTATTAACTCCAAATAGTAATTTTCAAAATGTGTCACCAATAAATAGTAATTTAGATAATAATGTGCAGGAGAATGTTGCTTCAAATCTATCTACACAGCAAGATATTAATCAACAAAATATGACATATAATGTACCTAATATTGAAAGTTTAGATATTTAAAAAGCGTAGCTTATTGAGCTACGCTTTCATATGCAACGATTTCTTTAGTAGTGGCATTATTAAATTTACCTTTGGTAACAGCGGTTATGGTTCTTGTTTCATTTGGTTTTAATGGAGTTCCAATATTACCACGTAAGGTAATAACTTCATTTCCATCTTTATCTTTTAAAACTATATTTACATCAGACACAGTACTATCTGTTGTTGCTGTGTTAGTAACATCAGCCGAAAAAGTACTATAACCATTTTCTGAAATTAATGAAATGTTTGAGAATTGCAAACCTTCATAGGTTGTTTCACTGACAATTCCTTCGCTAGTGTTAGCGGTCATTCCTTCTTCCTCATTTTTGGTTATACCGTCAGATTTACCACCAATATTAAATGATACAATTAAACCAACAATTAAGGCAATAATTACCACTAAAAGAATTAATAAAGGTATTTTGTTCCTTTTTATAAAATTCATTGCTTTTTCTTTGTCAAATTTTTTCATTTATTCCCCTACTTTCTTTATTACTATTATAATTTATTTTTAGGGAAATTTCAATACTATAAATAAACTTTTAATTTTTCTATGTATTCTTCTCCGAATTTTCTTAATGATTTAGCCATGTCAATTATTTTTTTGTCGGCTGTTTTTTCATAATTATCAATATGTTTGCTTAGTTCTAAATTACCCATGGTTAATCCTTGAATTAACATATCAGCAATATTGGCATCACTATTATCACTCATCATTTCTTTGGTGACACTCATTTTGGACATGGCTTTGGCCATCATACCAATTGGCTTTGCTTTAATATCTTTTTTATTTAACATTTTTTCAGATTCTTTAGAATACTTTTCATAGTTTTTTTCAATTTCTTCAACTAGTTTTTTTATTTTGTTATCTTTTCCTTTTAAACTATTTATCAAATCTTTACTACTTTGGTAACCCATGTTACTGGTTTGATAGATATACTCTAATATTTCTTCGTTTTCATTCATCTTAATCATTCCTTTCAACTTTATTATGTGAAAGAAATTTTTTTATTATACAAAAAACAATTACTTTTCAAAGGTAATTGTTAAAATGCATGGTTTATTCTCTTTTCTATTTCGAGTTATTTCAATCTTAGTGGTTTGTATATTTATATTGTAATCTTTGAATTTAGCATAGTTATTTTTTATTTTTTCTTTTAAATTATTGAAAAATTTTTCTTTATCTACAATGTGAGTATTAAAATGCCTTGTGAACCCCGTTTGGAAAACATATATATCCATGGCAAGACTATCTTTGATGTCAATATTTTTGCTTTCAAATTTTATAAGTCCACTAGTTACTCTAGCATCTGATGATATTTGATTAATATATTCAGTGGTTAAGTTAACTATTTTATTTATATTATTCATTTTGATTTCCTTCCTTATATTTAAAACATGTTTTATCGTGTGAATTAATAATTCCAATAGCTTGCAGGTAAGCATATATGATGGTTGTCCCAACAAAGGTCATGCCTTTCTTTTTCAAGTCTTTAGATATTTTATCTGAAAGCTTTGATGATGTTTTATTTGTTTCATATATTATTTGATTGTTTGTGAAACTCCAAATATATTTGGCAAATGTACCATATTCTTTTTCTATTTTTTTAAATATTTTAGCATTATTAATAGATGCTTTTATTTTTAATTTATTTCTAATAATGTCTTGGTTTTGTATTAATTCGCTAATTTTTATTTCATTATAATTAATAATTTTGTTTATATCAAAGTTATCATAGGCTTTTCTAAAGTTTTCTCTTTTGTTTAAAATGCACTCCCAGGATAAACCGGCTTGAAATGATTCTAATATTAGTAATTCAAATAATTCATGGTCATCATGTTTTGGAATCCCCCACTCTTTGTCATGATACTTTACATAAAGAGGATTATTTAGATTACACCATTTACATCTTTGCATACTTTTCTTCCTTTGGAATCTTATAGTTTGCTATGTCGATGCCTTCTAATTTTAACAATTTTATTTTGGTTTCTATACCACCACTATACCCTGTTAGACTGTTATTAGCACCCACAACTCTATGACAAGGGATAATGACAGGAATGGGGTTATGACTATTTGCTTTACCTATGGCTCTCGCGGACATATTTGGGCTTATTTTTTTTGCTACATCGCCATAGGTTACTATCTTGCCATATGGAATTTTTTTTATTGTATTCCATACTTTGATTTGAAAAGGTGTACCTTCTAATTTTAATTTTAAAGCATTTATATTAGGTTTTTTACCACTAAAATATTTATCTAGCCAAGCTTTAGTTCGCTTAAATATTTCTAGGTTATCATTTATTTTAGCTTCTTTTTTGATATCTTGATAATATGGTTCATTTTCTAATATGATGTGGGTTAAATATTCGCCATTACTAATTAAAGTTAAATTACCAATTTTTGATGGATAAATTGTTTTGTATTTCATGGTTTCACCTCATATAAATGATATGAAATTTTATAATTAATGTCAAGAAAAGCATCTTTTTTAGATGCTTAACCAATGTTTATATCTCCATATTTAGTAACAGATGTTAAAGTGTAATTACCTAAATTAGATGAATTATTTATTTTT
>CALVRQ010000115.1 GCA_944358685.1 uncultured Bacilli bacterium | reverse complement strand
TATCTAAAACACCATTTATCATCTTTCTAACACTATCATCACTATATTGTTTTGCAAGTTCCACAGCCTCATTAATTGCCACAATATCCGGTGTATCCGTATATAAAAGTTCAAAAATTCCCATTCTAAGTATTGCAATATCCGTATTTCCAAGCCTATCAATTGTCCAACCATCTAAATACTTATTTGCAAGTTCATCTATTTCATTTTTATAAGTTATAACACCATAAACAATCTCTTTAATATACTCATTATCGACTTCAGAAACCTCTTTAATAACCTCATCGACATTATAGTCCATATGTGCTTTATCATACACTATCATTTGATACAAAATTGTCATACATTTTCGTCTAAGTTCACTTCTATTTTCTGCCATATACAAGAAATGGGTTAATCTTAAACCCACCATACTCCTTTCCTAAAAAATCTCTAATCAATTATACCACACGCCAAAGTAAATTCGCAAGAATAAGATATTTAATTACTTACCATAAGAATATTTTTTCCTAACATCATCATTACTAATTCCAAATTTTTTCAAAAACTCTTTATTAGATAAAACTAAATAATTAAACCCTTTATGGTTCAAAACCACATTATGGCTCTTTAAATATTTAACTCTCGCATAACTTAAATCAACCCCTTGTATCAAATACGATGGTCTTTTAACAACTTCATCTTCTAAAGAAACACTTCGTAAAACATCTAATTTCTTATTTACACTATCAAATGAATAGCTAAATACATTAGGAACCCTAACTGTTATTGAAATTGTTTCTTCCTTTGAAAAGCCACGATTCAAAAAAAGTCCAAAAGTATTCTTAATATTCTCTAAACTTAAAACATAAACCATCGGATTTATACCCGTAATTTGATTAACTTCTTCCTCACTATATCCAAGTTCCAGTAAACACTCACGTTTACTCTCAAGTGTTGAAACACTCATAACCATAATATTTGAATTTCGATAAATCATCTTTTGAATTCTATCTTTTTCATAACCTTTTGAAACTAAATAATCATAATTTTTCTGAAGCATCTCTAAACTATAAGTATAGATAAAAGGTGAATCCTTAGTAATTTTATTAATTTCCTTATCATCAAAACCTAACCTTTTAAAAAAATCACGTTTACTATTTAATTTGCTTATCGAAAGACTAAATAAACTAGGAAGCATCGTCGTAAAATTATGTACCATATTATTAGAATAGCCATAACTTCTTAATAAACTTAATTTATCTAAAATATGTGACTCACTAATCGTAAGTAATTGTGGTAACTTAAGAGTCATATCTTTTATCTCATTAGCAGAATATCCTAAACCACGCAAAAAGCCAAAACGAACATTCAACGTTTCAGCTGGATAATTAAATAAAGTTGGATTTAAAGTTGTCATTGAAACAATTTGTTCATCATCATAACCAATACTTTTAAAATAAGTAAAAGTATTAATAACTTTTTTTTCTAAAGTATTCAAAGTAAATCTATTAACCGCATGACTACCAATAATCTTATCCATAGCTTCGCCATCATAACCAAGCTTTTTTAATGCATCTGCCATATTATCACTCCTTTAATTTATCCTTGAGTGGAAATAAATACCAAAAATGCACATAAAAATATAAAATAATAAATATAGTCCAACCAAGTATTGGTACAATCAAACTCACTATCCAAACATAAGGAAGTAAATATACTTCCTCTCCAGGAACTTTCAATTTTGCACTAACCAAACAACCAATTTTTATAGAAAAAACCAAAAACATAATAAGACCTGGAAAAATTCCAAATAAAAATCCTAATACCCAATAATACCAACGATGATACCAAGCATCTTTATCATATAAATCAAGTTTATAAGCAATATAAAATGTGAAAAGGCCTAAAGTTACAACATTTAAAACTAAATAAATCCAATAATTTTTTTTCTTAAGTTTTATCATAACATTCTCCTTTAAGGGGTCAAAAAAAAGATAAACGAATTATCTTATTGGCAAGATCCCTCGCCTGGCTTAGACACTTCGACATATTCTTTATCAATAAGTTTGCAAGATGTTTTTGTCATTGAGTCTTGAAGATAGCCCCCTAATAGTTTGACTAAACTAACGACGATTACACTGACAACCGCTATGATTAGTAAATATTCTACTAGGGCTTGACCTTTATTGTTTAATTTCATAAAACCCTCCACAAAAATATCATAACTTATTTCAATTATAATTTTTTTTTTAATAAAAATCAACCCCATTAGCAAAAAACAAACAAATTTAAAGACAAAAAGTATAAAATGTGTTAAGATAAAAATGGTGAGAAAGATGAAAATAATTGAAGCCAAAACTTTCTATCAAAAACTAAAAGGCCTTATGTTTCAAAAAGAATTTGATTACATTCTCAAATTTAAAACAAATGGCATCCATACTTTTTTTATGAAAACAAACATTGACGTTATTTTAACGGATAAAAATAATAAAATATTACACATCTATAAAAACCTAAAACCAAATAAAATAATATTACCAAAAAAAGGTGTAAAATACACCTATGAAAT
>CALVRQ010000114.1 GCA_944358685.1 uncultured Bacilli bacterium | reverse complement strand
TATAGTGATGATAGTGTTAGAAAGATGATAAATGGTGTTTTAGATAAGATTTATCATGAGAAGGTGCAGTAGTGGAGGACAAGTATCTTTCAGTTAGTGCAATTACTCGTTATTTAAAGGCTAAATTAGATGTTGATGAGAATTTACAACGGGTTTTTTTAAGAGGAGAAATTTCTAATTTTAAGGCACATACAACGGGGCATTTTTACTTTTCTTTGAAAGATGAGACAAGTAAAATTAATGCAATTATGTTTAGAAGTAATGCGAGTAAGGTATTATTTAAACCAGCTGATGGCATGAAGGTTTTGGTAAGTGGCCGGGTAAGTATTTATGAGGCGATGGGTAGTTATCAGATTTATGTTGATGAAATGCTTGAAGATGGAGTTGGTAATTTATATGTGGCATTTGAACAGTTAAAGAAGAAGTTACAATCTGAAGGTTTATTTGATGCATCACATAAGAAAAAAATACCAAAGATTCCGAAAAGGGTTGGTATTATTACGGCGAGTACTGGGGCAGCTATTCGCGATATTATGACTACAATTAAAAGGAGATTTCCAATTTGTGAGACTATTTTATTTCCAACTTTGGTTCAAGGAGAAAATGCGAAGGATGATATAGTACGTAATATTGAAAGAGCACAAGGGTATGATTTAGATGTTTTGATTGTTGGTCGCGGTGGTGGTTCTATTGAAGATTTATGGCCTTTTAATGAAGAAGTTGTAGCTAGGGCTATTTATAATTCAAAAATTCCAGTTATTAGTGCGGTTGGTCATGAGGTTGATTTTACAATTGCAGATTTTGTCGCTGATTTAAGAGCACCAACGCCAACAGCAGCAGCGGAATTAGCTGTACCTAATATGAGTGATTTGAAGACGCATATAAATCAACTTTCTATTAGACTTAACGAGAGTATTTACAAGAAAGTAAATTATTTGAAATTATATTTAGATTCGGTTAAAAATTCCTTTGTGATAAAAAATCCACAGATTATGTTTGAAAACAAGAAACAAAGTTTAGTTTTGATGAATGATAAATTAAATAATTTAATGCTTGGTAAAGTTGATAAGATGAAAAATGAGCTTGAAAAGATAAAAAAGAGTTACGTACTTGTGAATCCTAGGTTACTTTATAAAGATAAAGTAATAGAGGTTAAAATGATTATTGATAAACTTAATCTTTTGAATCCTTTAAATATTTTAGCTAGAGGATATAGTATTACATATTTGAATGATAAAGCACTTAAGAGTATTAAGGGTATTAATAAAGATGATATTTTGAATATTAAACTTAATGATGGAAGTTTGAAAGCACAAGTTTTAGAAGTGGAGGAAAAATGATGACAAAAGAGAAAAAGTTTGAAGATAAGATTAAAGATTTAGAAAATATTATTGAAGTATTAGAAAATGGGGAAGTATCATTAGACGAGTCAATCAAAAAGTATACGGAGGCTATGGAGCTTGTTAAAGAGTGTGATGCGGAACTTAAGAATATTGAGACTAAGGTTAATAAAATAGTGACGGAAAATGGTAATTTAGAAGATTTTGAAGTGTCAGAGTAAAGTGATTATGAAAATAATTACTTTTTCTTTGTTTAAAAATGAAAATGTTGTATAATTATTGTAGGTGATAATAATGAAAAATAGAGGATTTACGTTAGCGGAGTTACTTGGAGTTATTGCAATACTTGGAGTTATTGCACTTATTACAGTACCAGCAATTAATCGTTCTTTAGATAGTGGGAGAGAAGATTTATATGAAACACAAATAGAACAGATTAAAAAAGGTGGGGAGGATTATTATACTGAACATTTAGATGAATTACCACAATCGGTAGGTGATACTGCTTGTCAAACAATAGAGACTTTGCAGAAGAATGGTTATTTACCGGTTGATATTAAAAATCCTAAGACAGATGAGAATTTTTCTCAATTAACAGAAGTTTGTGTTGAGAGAGTTAATGTGTCAGAGTATTCTTATAGTGTTAAGGAGGTAGAATAGTTATGAAAAATAAGGGTTTTACTTTAATTGAGCTGCTTGCAGTTATAGCTATTATTGCTATGGTGGCAATGATTACGACACCGATAGTAATTAATTTAATTCAATCTTCTAGAGAAAATGCTTTTAAGGATACGGCTCATAGTTTAGTTGTGGCGGCTGGTACTTATCAAGCTGAAAAGCAAGCACTTAATGAAGATACAACTTTATATATAAATTATAAAACAAGTTCTAATGAGATTAAAAATCAATTGAAAGTGGATGGTGATTTACCTGATGCAGGTGAGTTTGAGCTTGATGAAAACGGTAAGGTAACACTTGCTTTATGGAGTGATAGTGCGCATGTTTGTGTAGTGAAAGATAAAGATGCGAAAACAATTGTAGTTGATGAAAATATTACTAATGCGGATAGTTGCACGATTGCCAATATAAATAAGGAATGATTTTATGAATAGAGGATATACAAAAGCGCAGTTTGTAGGTCTTATTACTTTGATTTTTATTGGTTTGATTATTTTATTTGCAGGAGTTAAAATTGTTAATTATATAAATAGACCAGAGGCTAAAGAGGTTTTACAAAATGTGAATGTTAAGCAAGATGGTTTTACATTGGCTATAAATGGTGAATTTGTGACTTATGTTGGTATTAATGAGAAGTATGAAGAAGCAGGGGCTAAGGCTTATAAGGATGGAAAGAATATTTCTTCTAAAATAGCTGTTTCTTATTATAAAGATGATAGACAGGTTAGTTATATTGATACTAAAGATGTTTGTAGTTATGTAGTTAAATATGAAGTTTACGATGGAAATGTTTTGAAAGAAACGACAAGAGTAGTTATTGTTAAAGATAATAAGGCTCCTCGTTTAACGGTACCTGATACAGTGACAATTACGAGTGATGAGGTCATTAATTATGATGTTTCAGCAGGCGTTTTAGCTACTGATAATTCTGGAAAGGTTAAGTTTGATTGTGATAATAATTTAGCTAGGGAAACTGGCAATTATATTATTGAATGTATAGCAGAAGATAATGTAGGAAATAAAACGGTTAAAAAAAGGCTTATTAAGGTTATTCCTGGAATTGAATTTGACGATAATGGGAAAGTGATGATTAAATATCCTAAGGGTGAAGGTTTTTCTTATAAATATAGTTTAGATGATGGTAAAAGTTGGAAAGATGCTTCTATAACTGAATCTTTAGATGTTTCAGGTAATGTGATAGCACTTGTTTTGGAAAATGGAGAGTATAAAATGTCTAAAACTTATTATAAAAAATAACATACAAAATTGTATGTTATATTTTTCTATATAAGCCAATTGCTTTACCTAAAATGGTAACATTTTCTAATATAATTGGGTCCATGGTATCATTTTCTGGTTGTAAGCGGAAATGACCTTTTTCTTTATAAAAAGTTTTTAGAGTAACTTCATTTTCATCGGTCATGGCAACTACAATTTCACCATTTCTAGCGCTATTTTTTCTTTCGACGATAACAATATCACCATCTAAAATACCAGCGTTAATCATACTTGTGCCATCTACTTTTAAAGTGAATACTTCTTTGCCTTTTGGTAGTAAGTATGTAGGTAAGGCAAAGTATTCGTCAGGCATTTCAATGGCTTCAATAGGGGAACCTGCAGTTATTTTTCCCAGTAATGGTACTTCAGCTACTAATTCATTTTCAGGTTCAAATTCGTTTTTAACTAATAATTCAATGGCTCTATTTTTAGAATTTTCTTTTTTTATGAATCCTTTTTTTTCAAGGTTATTTAAGTGGGCATGAATGGTTGCGGGTGATGAAATATCTAACGCTTTCCCAATTTCTCTTACGGTTGGTGGATAGCCATGTGAAACAATGTAGTTTTTAACGAAATTTAAAACATCTGTTTGACGACGTGTTAATTTTTCCATTTTTTACCTCCTAAATTAATCTATACACATTTTAACACATTATTGTAATTTAGTCAAACGTTTGTTTGAAAAATATATTGACACGAATATTTGTTCGTGATATGATTAAAATGTCAAAAGGGAGGTATGTAATATGGAATTTTTAAAGTGTAAGGCAGTTATTGCTTTAGTTGTAATGGTTTTAGGAGTAAGTTATATTAGTGCATCGGATAATGCTATGGTTCAGAGTCATACCCAAGATGATGGAGTAAATGTGACTTTAAATGCGTAAATATCAAAATATTGCTTGCTATTAAAGGTGTTTTTTAGTAAAATATATTTTGGAGGCAGATAAAATGGATATTGGAGCATTTTTATTAGATTTATTAAAGGTTGTTGGTGGTTTAATTGTTGGTGTTATTATCGGATTTTTGATTGCTAAAAAGGTGATGAAAAAACAACTTAAGGAAAATCCACCAATTAATGAGAAAATGATTAAGGCGATGATGTCTGGTATGGGAAGAACACCTAGCCAAAAACAAGTTAATCAAATGATGAAGTCAATGCAAAAATATATGTAAGCATTGATTTTTATTTTGTTTTTGGGTAATATATTAGGTATGGAAGAAATGATTAGATTTGTGGTTTTTAAAAATGTTGGAGAAGCTTCAGTGAAGGTTGATAGTTTGGATGGACTTTGTTTTTATTTTGCTAATAATATTAAAGCTGATTTAGAAATGATGGAAATACCAGTTTTTATGTATAATATAAACGAGGGCGGAGGATATAATCATTATTATTTAATTGCGAATGATGAGTTTTTGATTGATCCAACTTATTCACAGTTTATGGAAAAGCCAAATGAAAGACCAATTATGTTTGAAGATTTTCCTGGTAAATTACTTAAGAAAACAGAGAGGGGTAAAGAAATCTTAATTGATTTGCTAGAAAATGGATATCATAAGTTGATGAAAGGTGATATGGATATTTATTTGTCTAGTTTTAAATTAAAAGATGTGAAGGAGAGAAGTAAATGAAAATTAAATATGAGTTAATTAAGAATGATGGAAAAGCTCGTTTTGGTAAATTAATTACTAATCATGGAACTTTTGAAACACCAATGTTTATGCCGGTTGGAACTTTAGCAAATGTTAAGATGTTGACTCCAGAGGAACTTAAGGAAGCTCATAGTGCTGTTATTCTTTCTAATACATATCATTTGTGGCTTAGACCGGGAGAGGATGTTGTAGCTAAAGCTGGTGGCCTTCATAGATTTATGAATTATGATGGGCCTATTTTGACTGATAGTGGTGGTTTTCAAGTATTTTCACTTGCTAAGAACAAAGAGAAAGATATTACTGAAGAAGGTGTTCATTTTAAAAGTCATATAGATGGTAAGCCACTTTTTTTAACTCCAGAGCTTTCAATTCAAATTCAAAACAAACTAGATAGTGATATTGCTATGAGCTTTGATGAATGTATTCCTTATCCGGCAACTTATGAGTATGCGAAAAAAAGTACGGAAAGAACTCTTAGATGGGCTAAAAGAGGTAAAGATGCTTTTAAGAATGAAAATCAGTCTTTATTTGGAATTGTTCAGGGCGGTGAATATAGTGATTTAAGAAAGTTTAGTGCGGAAGAAACGGTTAAACTTGGATTTGATGGTTATTCAATTGGGGGTACATCAGTTGGTGAAGATAAGCCAACTATGTATAAGATGATTGATGATGCGATTAAGTATTTACCTACTGATAAACCTCGTTATTTAATGGGTGTTGGAGAACCTGTGGATTTACTTGAAGGGGTAGAACGTGGGGTTGATATGTTTGACTGTGTATTACCTACTAGAATAGCTAGACATGCGAATGCTTTTACTTATCATGGTAAAATTAATTTACGTAATGCAAAATATAAAGAGGATTTTACGCCGATTGATGATTGTGATTGTTATACGTGCAAGCATTACACTAAAGCTTATATTAGACATTTATTTGTGGCTAATGAGGCATTAGGTGGAAGACTTCTTTCAATTCATAATATTCGTTTTTTAATTAGAATGATGGAAAATATGCGTGAGGCTATTAAAAATGATGAATTTTTAAAGTATAAAGATGAATTTTTGAAAAAATACTTAGGTTCTGATGTGAACTCTAAATAGAGTTATCAAACTTAAGTATTTTTGTTTATTCCGATTATGCTACCGAAAATTCCTGATATAATTAATATTAAGAAGAAGGTTAATTTTTGTGGCTCAAACTTTCCTATACTGATAGTGAATATTACCAATAGACAAATTATAATTAAACTTATTTTTAAACCTTCGAGCCAACCATTTTTACTAGCTTTTTTACCCATTAATAGTCCACTAAAAAATAAGGATAAGATGGGAATTATTATTTTACAGATAGCCAAGGTTTGATAATTTATAATATTGAAATAGTGGAAAGTGGTCAATAAAAGTGATAGAATTATAAAGAAAATAATGGTATATATGATATTTAAAGATAGTTTTTTTAAATATTTCATAAAGCCTCCTTTTTAGTAAATTTTATGTTTTAAATTTGTAATTATGAAATTTATATTATTGCTTAATGAAAATGTTTATGATATACTAAGTTTAGAGTAGACGGTAAGGAATGATTTTTATGGATAATAAATATAATATGGATGGTAAATTTAATGTTGATGATGAAAATAAGACAGTGAATGAACCAAAAAATATTGATACTTTATTTGATACAGATAGTGAACAAATTCACAATGATAATTCGAGTGAGAATTTGTTTAATAATGGCGATAATAGTAATTTTACTAAGTTAAATGAAAATAATGATTCCTTTAATGATAATAGTTTAGGTAGTTACTCTATGGATAATTTTGATAATGATAGTTCTTCAAATGACAAAGATGATGATATTGAGGTGCTTGAGTTATGGGAACCACATCCGGATGAGATTACTGATGCGAAGGATCGTCATGTTAAATGGTCTAAAAAAACAACAAATAAAATTGTTATTATTTTGGTAGCACTTGGAGCTCTTTTACTTATGTGGTATGCTGTTTTTGCACAACCTATTGCGGATAATAATGAATTATATCGTGATGAAAATTGGAAAATTGGATTTACTGATATGAAAGAGCTTGGAAGTAGTGATAAAAAGAAAGATCGAAGTGAATATAGTTTTACAGATACTTCGGCGACATTCCACGTGGTTTTGTCGGCGCCTTCTGATGAGATAACGTATGAACTTACGATTGAAAATCAAAGCGATTTTGATGCGAAAGTTAGTGGTATTACGGTATCTCCAGCAGTTATCGGTGGTGGTATTGGTTATGAGGTAACTGGCATTGCAGTTGGTGATAGATTAGATGCTCATGAAAAGACGACTATGCAATTAAAAGTTTGGTATAATAATGATTTGAATACTAAGAAGATAGTTAGTCAAGATATTATGGTGGTAGTTAATTATGCACAAGCTGATATTTAAAAAGAAGCTATGATTTTTATAGCTTCTTTATCTTTTGTCTAGTTTTATTAATTTGGCATGAATTACTAATCTTGTAGTTCCAGCCACATCTTCACAGGTTGAGAGGGTTAGAATTTTATCATTTTCATTTAGAGTACCACTAAAGTTTATTTGACTTCTATCTTTAATTGTTTTGATAAATGTTTTAAATTGACTATCGGAAAATTTGGTGGTTATGTAATAGCTTTCTGGTTTAATAGTATATATACTGACTATTTGCCACAAAGTGTTTTTGGTTGGTGTTGATAGTTTAATTATATGATTGTCTTTGTTTTCATACCATGATTTATTTAGAACTTTTTTTAGACTTCCAAAGACGGTTTGATTAGAACGACTGTGTCCGTAGATTACGGTGTTTTTAT
>CALVRQ010000113.1 GCA_944358685.1 uncultured Bacilli bacterium | reverse complement strand
AAATTCCTTTTTTATTCCTTAGAAATATTTATTTTTGATATATTATTTGATTGGTTCTATCAATTAAAACTTGAGATACACTTCTATCTTTTATTAAAGTAATAGAAAATGTTTTATATCCTATTCTATTTATACTGGCACCACAGTGATATACTATTTTGTTATCTAATATAAAATATCTATTATGAAATGTATTATCAAAATAAACTTGTAAATTATGATATTGCTAATTATATTTCATAATGTCTTGTTTTGTTAATAAATTATTTTGTTTAGTAATAATTGTTACTTTGATATCTAATTCTTTAATAATATCAAGTAAGCTTTTATCAGCATAACTATCTATTATTATTAAAGATTCTTCACTTTCTTTAAAAATATCTTTAATTTTAGAATATGCATCGTAAATTTGACCATTAAAATAAATCTCGCTTATTTTTTTCTAATTTATTAAATGAGTATTGTAATAGTTGGATTTGATTGTCATGCTTTAACACCATATTATTAATATATTTTTGTTCAATTAAATTTGAAGAAATATATTTGCGCATGGCAACAAAAGCATTCATAATTTGAATGCTTGTTTGTATAGCGGTTTTAGAATGTAGAACACTTGATAACATTGCGACTCCCTGCTCTGTAAAAACATACGGGTTATATCTTCTACCACCTTTTTTATTTGAGGTTCCAAATTGGAACTTCAAATTATTATATTCGTCATTTGTAAGCCTAAACATAAAGTTTTCAGGGAACCTTTCAATGTTTCTTTTCACTGCTTTATTTATATCTTTTGTACCATTAGTGCATTTATAAAGCTTAGCTAAATCAGAATCTAGAATAACAGGAGTATTTCTTACTTCAAAAATAAGATTTTCTATGTTAAGAGTCTCTTTTAATACCGGTTATTCACCTCTATATATAAACATACGACAAAAAAATAAAAATCCCTTTTTTATTTCTTAGGAATTTTTATTTTCTTATTTTTTGACTCAATACATATTCTTTGAACAATAGCCAGTGAAGCTAGTAACGATAGAACAAAGCTACCACCGTAACTTAGAAATGGAAGTGGTACTCCAGTTAATGGAATGAGTCCAAACATACCACCTAAGTTAATGAAAATATGAATAAATATATAACTGATGATACCGACACAAATATACCGTCCTCTTAAGCTTGCGGCTTTAGAACCAATGACAGCAATGCGATATAAAACTATAGCATATAAAATAAAAATAAATACACTACGGTAGACGCCATATTCTTCGGCAATAATAGCAAATGCTGAATCTGTGTGAGGTTCTGGTATGTATGAATATTTTTGTTTACTTTTGCCAATACCTAGTCCCCATAGTCCACCATCATTTATAGCAATATAACTGTTACAAACTTGGTAACCACCATTTTCGTAATTACCGCAAGGGTCTAAAAATGATGTAAATCTACTAATTCTAGCATCATTTAAGATATATCCTTGTACATTATAGATGACAAGTAAAGCTAATCCTCCTAAAACTAACATAAATAAAAAAGTTTTTATTTTGTCTATTTTTAGAATTGGGCTAGCAAGAAACATCATACCAATTATAAATAAAATTATTAATAAAGTTCCAAAATCCTTTTGTAAAACAATAATTGCGGGAATAATCATAGCTATTAATAACATAGTTGCGATGATATCGTAATGTTTAATATTAACAGTTCTTAATTTTCGGTAGTTTTTTTCAAATAAAATTGCTAGCAAACAGATAATAATTGGTTTTGAAAACTCACTAGGCTGAAGTTTAATTACTTTCAAATCAATCCAGTTTTTAGAACCAGATAGTTCTTCAAAAGTCAAAGCCCAAAGGTTTAAAGCAATGGCGGCTACAAATAAAACTGGAACAATTACTTTATAATATTTTGTATCAGTTTTAATGATTATAGCACCAGCAATTAGACCTATTATTATAAAAGCTAGCTGCCGATAAAAATAATAATATATTGAAACATCATAATTAACAACAGCTGCTCTTGAGGAAGCGGTAACGATATTTAAAAGACCAAAGATAAATAAAGCAGCAGATGCAATTAACAGTGGTTTATCTAAATCTTTTAACAGTTTAAATAAAGATTTTTCTTTCATGACTCGCCTCCTATCCTTATATAATCATAGCATATTCTTTTATTTTTGACTAGATGGTGGCTTTTAAAATGTAAAATTAGGTATTTCTAATATACGGTTTTTTACTTTGTCATAAACTATATTAGGATAGATAGGAGGTATTATATGTATTACTATGGTGGGTATCAAGGCTATGGCTGCCCTTCATATGGCGGTGGCTATGGTGGCGGATACGGAACAAGCTATGGCGCAGCAATCATTTTAGTTCTATTTATTTTACTTGTAATAATTATCGGAGCTAGAGCTTGTGGTAATCACTAAATTTAAAAAGACTGTTATATTTTAATAACGGTCTTTTGTTTTATTCAATTGTATATGGATTACTTTGACTACCATCTCCTCCGGTGATTTGGACTTCAGAAGAAAGAGTTAT
>CALVRQ010000112.1 GCA_944358685.1 uncultured Bacilli bacterium | reverse complement strand
TTATTTTATATTTCGCACTATTTGATTTTTTTATTATTAATTTGTTTTTTAAAATGAAATAGTGGCCTAGAGAAGTAAAACCGTTTTTAATATTTATTATTTGAACTTTTTGGTCACTCAATTTTACATCACATTCTTTTAATTTATTTTTTATTTGCTTTAAACAGTATTTTAAATAATTTTTATCTTTATTTATTAAAATAAAATCATCCATATAACGCACGAAATATTTAACTTTTAAATCATGAATAATAAAGTGATCTATTTCTGATAAATAATATGTAGATAGTATTTGTGAGGATAAGCCACCAATAGGCAGACCTTTACCTTTTGCATAGTAAGGTATATGATTTACATTATTGTTTTTTTTAATTACTTTTATTTTTTCATTCACATATTTATAGTCTGTACTATCAATTATTTTAGATATCAAATTATATTCGTCGCTTTTTAATTTATCTTTAATCATACTTTTTAATTTAGTGTGATCAATATTGTAAAAATATTTAGAAATGTCTAGTTTTAAAACATAAAACTCACCGTGTTTTTTATTTAAGTTTAAATACTTTTTTAATAATTTAATGGCATAGCTAGTGCCCATATTCTTTCTAGTAGCAACATTCCTAATATCTAAATATTTTTCTAATTTAGGTATTAATATTTTTCTAGATATATAATGATTGATTAATTTATCTACTAGATTTAAACTCATGACAATGCGTTCTTTTGGTTCGCGTATTAAAAAAATATTATATTTTTCTTTATCAAAATTATGCATTTTGTTTAAAGCTTTGGTAATGTTTTGGATTTTATATTTTTCAAAATTGTAAAGCTTTTTCTTGTTTTTAACATTCTTGGATATTTCATTTTCATAAATATCTAATAAATCTTTATAACTTACTTTTATCATTTTTAATCCATCCATGTACCATTTTAGTGATAGTAAGTAGTTGATTTGATTTTTTTAAGCATTGTTTTTCACTAATATATTTGTTTTTTAAACTTCTTTCTAAATAGAAATCAAGCATACTAATTTTACTTAGAATTTCAATTTGGATATTTCGTCTATCTTTACTATAATTAGCTTTATAAATTAAGTACAAAATATCTAAACTATCATTAAATAATCTATCTTTAATAACATTTTCTTTTCTAGGATAATTTACAATAATATCATCTAAAGACATAATAAACTGTTTCATATTTTTAACTATTAAGAAATCATTCATCTAATTTGCCTTCGATAAAATTTAATATTTCCTTTAAGTCTTTAGAATTTAATTTATCTAGTTTGTCATATACTTTTTCAACATCCCTTTTAAAATTATATTTAATTTTACCCTTTTCTAAATATTTTTCATAATTATTTTTCTTTTTAAAATTGACCTTTTTACCATCTAATTCATAATTAATTTTTCTATCTTCTAAAATATTTACTACTTTGTTGATAGAATTAATCGGAAACCCAACTCTATTACCTACAATTTTATAATTAAATAAATAATTTAATATATAACAGTCTCCATCAAATACATGATAAAAACCACCAACTTTTCTAAAAACTACAAACATAAATCATCCTACCTCTCTACTTATTTAAAATTAAAAGCAGTATTAAGCAATATGAATTAAATGGCTCTATAAGTTTTAATGAAGAGCATAATTCATATCACAATACTGCTTTGCTTTTATAATAAAGTGTATAGGCCTGCACGTATGCATAAACCATCTTTATTTCTTTTTTAGGATTAAATCCAAGGATAAACTTTGT
Source organism: uncultured Bacilli bacterium (assembly GCA_944358685.1). The sequence goes on along the minus strand of CALVRQ010000112.1, from coordinate 6,515 downwards.
TTCTTATAATTCTATTATATAACCTTAATCATATAAGCGCATTTTTTAAGAAGCTGGGCGGACCGCATTGGAGTTGGTCACGGTGTTGTTACCATTGACATGGCCAGTACTGTTCAAATTGGACGCATTGGAACTATTACTGGCATTAGGAGCCCTAATATTTTCAGTTTACCCTAAATATTAGATAACATTCTATCTAATACTTTTCTTATTTTAACAATATATAAATATTTTTTATAATTGTTATTATCAAAATTTTTACTTCTAATAATTTCTAAGTTATCAATTATAAATGTTAATATAGAAACTGATAAAAATGTTAAAGTTAAAATCTGATAAAATTTATCAGATTTTTTCAATACTTTGATATACTTATACTATCTCATAATAAAAAGGAGTTGGTATAAGTATGAGAAAAGATATTACAATAGAACATTTATTAAAAGGTGTGAGTAATTGAGTGAGTTAGATTTGGTAAGATAATATTTGAACCTTTCTTTTTTTATTTCATATAATATGGTGAAATAATATGGGGGCGTTTGTATGAGGATTGGTTTGATAGGAAATCCTAATGTTGGTAAGAGTACTATTTTTAATGGTCTTACTGGGATGAGACAACATACTGGTAATTGGCCTGGAAAGACGGTGGCTAGAGCGACAGGTTTTAGGATATATGATGGAGTTAAGTATCAATTTGAAGATTTACCTGGTACTTATTCTTTATTTGCACATTCTAAAGAAGAAGAAGTGACTAGGGATTTTGTTTATTTTGAGGATTATGATGGTTTAGTTGTTGTTTGTGATGCGACGGCGCTTGAGAGAAATTTGAATTTAGTGTTTCAGGTTTTAGAAATTACAAATAGGGTAGTTTTATGTGTTAATTTATTAGATGAGGCTAATAAGAAAAAAATTGATGTTAATTTAGATGAACTTTCTTTATTACTTGGTATTCCAGTAGTTGGTATGGTGGCAAGAAGTAAAAAAGGGTTTGATGAATTGTTTATAGCTTTAAATAAAATTAATTTAAGAAAAGAAGGTTATTTAAAGATTGATTATGATTTTTTAAGTGATGAGATAGATGATTTGAGAAGGTTTATGCCAAATGTTTTAATTAATAGTGATAATGTTATTTTAAGATATTTAACAGATGATTTCGAGTTTGTGAATGCTTTTGATTTTAAGTATAAGACTAATTTGATGAGAAGTTTAGAAGCTAAGGATATAAAAAAAGATATTTTAAATAATTTTAGAAAAAAAGGAATATATCAAGATGATATTGAGACTTTGATGATAGAGAGGATTAATGAAAAGAGTTTTGAGGTTTGTCAGAAGGTAGTTAAGTATAATAAAGAGGATTATAATAAAAGAGATAGGTTTTTAGATAAGATTTTGACAAATAAAATTACGGGAATTCCAATTATGCTTTTGCTTTTGTTTTTGGTTTTGTGGATTACTATTACTTTAGCAAATATTCCTTCAGATTTTTTATATGAGAAGTTTTTTCAGTTTGAGAGTGTACTATTTGATTTTTTGGTCAAGTATTTACCTTTATGGTTTTCTGATTTGTTAGTTCATGGTGTATATAGAGTTATGGCTTGGGTAGTGGCTGTTATGCTTCCACCGATGGCAATATTTTTCCCTCTTTTTACATTACTTGAGGATTTTGGGATATTGCCTAGGATTGCATTTAATTTGGATAAGGCGTTTGAAAAGTGTTCATCATGTGGTAAACAATCTTTAACAATGCTTATGGGATTTGGATGTAATGCGGTTGGAGTGACTGGGGCTAGGGTGATTGATTCGCCTAGAGAAAGATTGATAGCTATTTTGACTAATAGTTTTGTTCCATGTAATGGAAGGTTTCCACTTTTGATTTCTTTAATTACGATGTTTTTAGTGACTAGTAATGTTTCTGGTTTAATGAGGGCTTTTATTTTATTAATTTTTATTTTAATTGGAGTGGTTGTTACTTTTGTAGTATCAAAGATTTTATCTATGACTATTTTAAGAGGTGTCCCTTCTTCGTTTACTTTGGAGCTTCCACCTTATAGGAGACCACAGATAGGTAAAGTTTTAATTAGGTCTTTAATAGATAGAACTTGGTTTGTTTTAAAAAGAGCAATTTTGGTATCAGCGCCGGCTGGTTTAGTAATTTGGATTTTATCTAATGTGAGTGTTAACGGGGTTACTTTACTTAAGTCTTTATCTTTGATTTTAAATCCATTTGGAGAGTTTATTGGGATGGATGGAGTTATTTTAGTGGCTTTTATTTTAGGATTTCCGGCTAATGAGATTGTTATTCCGATTATGATTATGGGTTATATGTCTCTTGGGATGATTACGGATATGAATGATTTGTCTTTACTCAAAGAACTTTTTATAGATAATGGCTGGAGTGTAGTTACGGCAATTTGTGTAATGATTTTTTCTTTATTTCATTTTCCATGTTTGACAACTATTTTGACAATAAAAAAAGAAACTGGTAAGTGGAAGTGGTGTTTTCTTTCATTTATAATTCCACTTATTATAGGAATTATATTATGTTTATTTATAAGAATTTTGTTTGGAAGTTAGTTGAATAAAATTTATGACTATTTAGTTAAAAGTAACATATATGTTTTTTCGCTTTGTGCAAAAGTGTTGAATAGTTATTATCGGTGTTTTATAATGCCGATTTTTATTTTAAAATCCAGTCAGCAGAGGTGTGATATTTTATACATATATCATATAGAAATGATGTCTGAATTGATGTTTGACCATTTTCATATGCAGATATAACTGATTGGGTAGTATTAATGGCTTTAGCAAATTCTTTTTGAGTTAAGTTGTTTTTTTTTCTTATTTGTTTTAATTTTTGTCCAATTTCTTTATTGTTTAGACAAATTTTATTTTTTAATGAGTGTTTGTTGTTGGTTAATCCTAGAGCGTAATCACATGATATGTTTGCAAAATTACATAAATCAATTAGGTGACATAAGGGAATGATTTTTTCTCCTGTTTCCCATCTAGCATAGGTTGATTTTGAAACTTTTAAATGGCTAGCTAAGCTTCTTTGAGACATGCCTAATCTATTTCTAATAAAAGTTAAATGTTCGTATTTCATATACTTCACCTTTAAATAATTTTCTCAGTAAAATAAAAAAAATACGTATTTTGCCCTATAATAACGATATTTTGTGATATAATACTAATATAGGGGTTGATAGTGTATATATGCTAAGGAAATAAATATAATATAGTGCAATTTTTTTGAAGGGAAAAAATAAATTGTTATGTTTTTGTTTTCGTAGTTAACATTATGCTTTTATCAAGTGTAAATTTTAGTAAAGGATGTGAAAGAATGAAGAATATTAGAGGAAGAAGGACGAGGAAATTTTTAATAGCTGGGTTGTTATGTCTACTTTTAGTTATGGCTGTAGGTTATAGTGCTTTTTCTAGTAAACTTGATATTAAAGGAAGTAGTATGATATCAAGTAAGTGGGATATCGAAATAACTGATTTACAATTAAAACAGAAAGTTGGAAGTGCGGAGGATGTTTCTCATAATTATGAAATGCTTAATGCGAATATGGTAGCTAATTTTTATATGCCAGGTGATGAGATAACATATGAAGTTACAGTGTCTAATTTAGGTAGTTTAGATGCAACTTTGGATAATATAAAGATTAATATGAATAGTCAAGATATTATAGAGTTTAAAGTTGATGGAATAACATCTGGTGAGGAGCTTAAGCAAGGTGCATCTAAAAAGTTTGATGTTATTATGAAGTTTAATGAAGATATAACTACACAACCACCTTTAACCAGCATAGAATTTGAGATGTATCTAAATTTTTTACAAAAAGGAAATTCATCTAATTTTTCTGATGCAGATACAGCTACTAGTGATACTTTAGCAATTAATGGAATCGATTTAACGGTAGCTGAGCAAAATGTCAAGGCAGAAGTAAATGCGAGTAATGCAGTTAAATATTATTATTCACTTGATAATGATAAATGGTATGAAACGATGGACAATGTATATACGATTTATAATTTGATTCCTTATACGGATTATACTATGTATATTAAAGCTGAAGATGCGAATGGTGAAGTGGTATTTTCGAGTAAAGCGTTTGAAACATTAGATAATACAGCCCCAGAGTTAAAACTAGGAGTAGGAGATAGTGTTGAAGGAAATAATGGATGGTATAAAGGTTTAGATATAAATATTGAGGCTAAGGATGCTGGAGGTATATCTGAAAGTAAATATTGTGTAACATCTGGTGATAACTGTGAACCAAATACTACTTTAGCTTTAACAGAAGGAAAGGGTACTTATCAATTTGCTTCTAGTTTAGATAATCAAAAGTTGTGTGTGTTAGTAACTGATAGAAAAGGTAATGAAATAAGTAAGTGTACTGATTCATATAAAGTAGATTCAGATGTACCTACAATTACAAATATGACATTAGATCCTCTAGAAGATACAATGACAATTACTTTAGAAGCTACTGATAATCATAGTGGAGTTGTTAAATATTATTATAGTAAAGATAATGGATCAAGTTATGTAGAAAGTGATAGTCCAAATTATACATTTACCAATTTGGATGAAGGAGATTATTTAGTAACAGCTTATGTAGAAGATGCAGCTGGAAATATTAGTGAATCAGAAGCTAAGAGTACAACTATTAGATATACAACATTCTGTAAACAAAATGGAATAGATAATTTATCGGATTGTGTAATTGCTACTGAGATGCAAAATGCTGATGTAGCAGCTGCTAAACAGGCAATTGTTGATAAAGGTACACCTGATTTTACTGTTACAGCACCAGCTATTGTATATAGTGAAAATCATGCAACAAATACGTCTACAAGAAGTGATTCAACATATATTAATTTATCTAATAGTTATACTTTTAATCAGACTACGGGATATTATACATTGAGTGGTTATAAACTAACAGATCCAGAGAGTGTAAATTTTGGTGATGGAAATGATTATTATAGTTGTGGTGGTACTGGTACAGGCTGTACGACTTTATATAAGGTTGCTAATATAAGTACAACGACTAATTCTTCTACTGGAGCTAAGACGTATACGATGACAAAATATGATTATACAGCAAGTGTTAAAAGTTATGATAATTCTGGTACGGGAATGTATGCAACGCAAGATGATGATGGAACAAGTTATTATTATAGAGGTGCAGTGGCTGGTAATTATGTAAAACTTGCTGATAAATATTTTAGAATAATTAGAATAAATGGTGATGGAACTTTAAGACTTATTTATGATGGAACTAAGGGACATGCAAATGGAGAATCTTCTAGTGATAGACAGGTAACAACAAGGGCATTTAATAATTGGTGGAGTGATAATGCTTATGTAGGATATATGTATGGAGATCCAAGTGATAATCAGATAAGTGAGGCCGATGTTGCATTCACATATACAGGACTTAGTTCATCAGCAAAATATTATTTTGGAAAAAGTTATACATTTGATGAAGATACAAATACATTTAAATTAGATGGAGATTTAGTTCAAGCAACTATAACTGAATATGGAAATAGTTATAATGATGATGGATATTATACATGTTTTAGTACTTCAGATACTGGAACGTGCCAAAGACTTAATCATGTACAAAGATATGTATCAGCTACCTCAATGAGTGTAAAAGCAGTAGAATGGTCATCAACATCTTATGAGGGTGCTCATGCGAATGAAGTAGATAGTACGATGAAAACATATTTAGATAGTTGGTATGATAGTAATTTGGCATCTGTGGATAGTAAGTTATCAAAAGATACTATATTCTGTAATAATAGACAAGTATCAACATATAAATCATCACCATATGTAGGAGATGGATATGGGGTAACACCAACAATGTATAGTTATCCAAGATTTTATAATTGGGTTGGTTCAACTACAAGTCCAAGCTTGAGTTGTCCACAGGCAAATGATAAATTTTCGGTTACAACAGTAAAAGGAAATGGAAGTTTAGATAAGCCGGTAGGCTTAATTACTGCTGACGAAGTCAGCATGGGAGGAGGTAAAACAAGCGCGCAAAATACTTTGTATTACTTATACACAGGTACGTACTATTGGACTATGACGCCGTCGTACTTCACCAGTTGGAACGTCGCTAACGAGTTTAATGTGACTTCTTCAGGTGAGCTCGCTGGGTGGTACAATGTTAGTACTGGCTACGGCGTCCGCCCAGTTGTCAATCTAAATACTGAAAATCTGACATTCACTGGGACAGGAACAATGCAAGATCCATATGTTGTTTCGTAAGAAACAACTGTGAGGACTTTATTAGAATGATACCCGTCAAAAATGACTCTTCATTTTTGACGCGGCGAGTTTATAATAAAGATAATTTTAAAGTAATTAGTAAGAAAATATTGGAAATTAAATAGATAATTAAATTTTGCTTTTTCCATGTTTTGTATATATTTTGTTGTAATATCAATTTGATTTCTAATATAAGAAAAATTGGGGATTAATCTAATTTGTG
>CALVRQ010000111.1 GCA_944358685.1 uncultured Bacilli bacterium | reverse complement strand
GCCGCAACGGAGAATCGAACGCCGATTAAAGCCTTACCATGGCCTCGTAATACCTTTATACTATTGCGGCATATCAAAATTATATAATATTTTATTATTTATTTCAACAATAAATACTATATAATTTTAAATTTATTTCAAATCATCAATAACCCTTGTAAATTCATATTGAATCTCATGTAACCTCTCTTCAGTTTTAGCTTCAAATCTAACCGTTAAATCAGGTCCTGTATTACTAGCTCTAACTAAAGCCCAACCATCATCAAACATTACTCTTATACCATCAACTAAAGAAAATTTATAATTTTTACCTTTCGCATAATCAACTACACCTGAAACAATATCAAACTTATTGTCATCAGTTACTCTAACCTTTATTTCTTCCGTTGAATAATAATGATTTAAACCATTAAATAACTCACTAATTTTCTTATCAGTTTTAGAAAGCAGTTCAATAATTCTAAGTATTCCATAAACTCCATCATCAAAACCTAAATACCTATCTCTAAAAAATAAATGACCTGAATATTCTCCACCAAAATCTAAATTATTCTCATTAACATATCTCCTGCAATAAACACTACCTGTTCTATTCATACAAGGCTCTAAACCTAATTTTTCAATTTCATCAATTAAAGATAAAGAACATTTAACATCAAAAACACCTTTTTTCACATCCATTGAAGGAGCTAAATCACGGTAAAATAATGCCATAATTAAATCAGCCGAAACAAACGTCCCATCCTCTAAAACAAGTCCACATCTATCTGTATCACCATCGACTGCCACTCCTAAATCATATCCAAGTTCTTTAACCTTATCACCTAAATCTTTTAAATTATCCTTAACTGCTGGGTCAGGAATATGATTTGGAAAATTAGAATCACTTTCACAGTATAAAAATTCACATTCTATATTAAACTCTTTTAAAATATCTTTAATAAATACACTGCCCGTTCCATTACCACAATCAATAGCCGCTTTAACTCTTCTTTTTCCAAAATTTAAAGACTTTTTCAAATTATCAAGATAAGCTGGAAATACGTTGGCCTCTGTTACTTTACCCTCACCAGAAGTATACTCATATTCATCCAAAAACTTCTTAAAATCTTGAAGGTCATTTCCAAATAATGAATCTTCTTTTTTTAATGACATCTTAAAACCATTGTATTCTTTTGGATTATGACTAGCTGTCACCATAATACCCGCATCCACATCATAATATATTTTCGCAAAATTATGCATTGGTGTTGTAACTAGCCCTAAACTAATCACATCTACTCCACTATCCAAAATACCTTTCATTAAAGCTGGATAAATTACCTCATGACTTTGTCTATTATCATGGCCTATAATAACCTTATTTTGTCCAAGCTTGCTTATATAACTTCCAAAAGCCTTACCAACTGTATAAGCCACATCTTCATTCAAATCTTCACCATATATCCCTCTAACATCATATTCTCTAAAAATTGCAGAATTAATTTTCTTAGTTATTTCCATATCCTACCCTCCTACTACAATTATATATTACTTTCATTAAAAGTACAAATATAACTTTACACATCATATTTTATTATTATATTCAATATAATGTGATGAGGTGTTAAAATGTTAAAAAAATTAAAAACAATTTTAACTATAATAATTGTAATCATAATAGCCATTACAATTTATCTTAAATTCATTAAAAAAACTTCTATTGAAATTCCCAAAATTACTTTAAACGGCAAAAACATCATTACTATATACCAAGGTCAAACATATAAAGAACCAGGCTACAAAGCCACCGATTCCAAAGACGGTAACCTAACAGATAAAGTCAAAATAAAAGGTCAAGTTTTAACAAATAAAATAGGAACCTATGAATTAATCTATACCGTAACTAACTCCAAAGGTGAAACTGCCAAGGCCCATAGATTTATTAAAGTTACCAAAAATCAAACTCCAACCTACAAAGATGAATATGATAAAATTGACAACCAAACTAGAGGCTGGTGGAGTAACAACAAACTAGATGGTAAAAGACCATCAGGTGGTGCCGATATTAACGAATTAAAAAAATATAACGCCTTTTTTATGGGGCCAGATGAAAAAGTATTATACCTAACCTTCGACGAAGGTGGACTTGAAACCTACGTCAAAGAAATCGTCGATGTTTTAGATCAAAACAATGTCAAAGCCACATTCTTCCTCTGCCGAAAATTCATTGAAGAAAATAAAGACTTAATTAAAAAAATGGCTGAAAACGGTCATACCGTTGCCAATCACACATCACATCACCTAAATATGCCATCTTTAGCCACTAGAGAAAATTTTGATAAATACTTAAAAGAAATCACTGAAGTTGAAGAAACTTACTATGAAATAACCGGCCAAAATATGGAAAAAATTTATAGAGATCCAAGAGGCGAATGGAGTTACCGCGACTTACAAATTATGAAAGACTTAGGCTATAAAAGCTATTTCTATAGTGCTGATTACCTAGATTATAAAGAAGATGTCACCAAAGAAAAAGCCCTAAACGAACTTACTAAAAGAGTTCATAATGGTGCCATATACTTAATGCATCCCAAAAATAAAGGTAATTACCTAGCCTTAGATACCTTTATTAAAAACATGAAAAAACAAGGCTACACATTTGACCTTGTTAAAAATATCAAATAAAGCTTTACTTATGGTAAATTAAGAACCTGACCAATCATCAAAGTGTTACTCGTAAGCCCATTCAAACTCTTTAAAGTATCAACACTCGTTCCATATCTATTAGCAATACTCCACAAACTATCACCACTTTTAACAGTATAAGTATTGCCACCACTAGGTACCTTTAAAACTTGACCTATACTCAAAATGTTACTAGTTAAACCATTTAAATTCTTAAGCTCATCTACTGTAATTCCATATTTATTCGCAATATTCCATAAACTATCGCCTGCTTTAACCGTATATGTAGAACCTGAATTACTAGAAGAACTACTTGGAATCTGTAACACTTGACCTATACTCAAATTATCACTCGTAAGCCCATTCAAACTCTTTAAATTACTAACTGTCGTCCCATATTTATTAGCTATACTCCATAAACTATCACCACTTTTAACCGTATAAGTATTACCCGTAGAATTATTTGAACCACCAGTAACTTTTAGTACCTGACCAACACTTAAATTATCACTTGTTAAACCATTTAAACTTTTTAATTCCGCTACCGTAAGCCCATACGTATTTGCAATTTTCCATAAACTATCACCATTTTGTACCGTATATGTACCAGAAGTACTACTAGAACTACCAGGAACTTCCAAAATCTGACCAACCGTTAAATTATTACTCGTAAGTCCATTTAAACTTTTAAGTTCATCTACCGTAATTCCATATTTATTTGCTATCTTCCACAAACTATCACCATTTTGTACTACATAATAATTGCCACTTTCCGGTAAACTAGGTACCGTCTCTCCTTCAGCTGTTGCTATTACCGCATCGACAACTGCATCCACATATTCCTTATAATTATTTTGAATTTTAGTCAAATCTTCAGGATTATCAATAAAACCATACTCTACAATAACCGGATGCGTATTACTTCCCGTATTTCTATGAATAAAATAATAATCTTTAGAAGTATCACTAGGTAATCTTCTCTGGTAATATTTTCTCATTTTCTGACCAGCATTACCCAAAGCCGTTAAAATATTTGAAGCAAGTGTACTATCATCTCTAAGTGCATATATAACCTCTGCCCCTTCAGCTCCTTGAATACCAGAACCAGCCGCATTAATATGATTAGAAATAATTACCACATTAGGATTATCTCCATAAGCAGCCAAAATTCTATTTACTCTCTCAGTTGGCGATACTGTCTCATCAGTCGAACGAACTAT
>CALVRQ010000110.1 GCA_944358685.1 uncultured Bacilli bacterium | reverse complement strand
AATTATTTTAGTGCTATATATCTTATTAGCTATTTTGTTAGGGTCTGTATTCTTTTAATTAAGGGAAAAGTCCATGGACTTTTCTTTTTGCATACCACGTATTTTATAGTGAAATATATAGCTAAGGTTGATAATAATCATAATATGGAACAAAATATCATACCTGATTATTAAAGCTTATATTCATAATATTTAAAAAATGCAAATTAGACATTTTATAAAATTTGTGATATATTATACTTGCATAAGTAATTATGCCATGTAAAGAACATGGTAGTATGCAAAAAAAAGCGGCGATTCCGGCCATAACAGGAACTGAAAAAAGCGGCGATTCCGGCCATAACAGGAACTGAAAAAAGAAACTAGAGAGCACACTCTAGTTTTATTTTGCATATAATAACCAAATAAAAAAAGTAAAAAAAAGTTTACTCAAACAATTGTTTGTGTTATAATTATTGCAATTAAAAGATTGCGAGTGATAATATGAATAAATTAATATTAGTGAGATTAGATAGTAATTATTGTAATTATTTACGACTATTTGATAATAAAGTACCATATAATTACAAAGAAAAAGAATTGCGTCCATTTGTAGGAGCTTTGTTACAAGTGAATAATTTTATGTATTTTGCTCCTTTATCTAGTCCTAAACCCAAACATTTAAAATTAAGAGCAAAATTAGATTTTTTAAAAATTGATAATGGTAAATTAGGTGCTATTAATTTTAACAATATGATACCAGTAACCACAAAAAACATAATTCCGATTGATTTAGATAAAAAAAGTTTAAACATAGCTGACGAAAAATATAGAAAACTGTTAAAAGAACAATTGCTTTGGTTAAATCGTAATAAAGTAAAATTATATAATAGGGCAAAAAAGTTATACTATAAATATACAAGTGGAACACTAAATTATAAAATGGCGAATCGTTGTTGTAATTTTAAACTATTAGAAGAAAAATGTTTAGAGTACAGCACAAATAAGTTTGACAAAAAAAATATATTTATATATAATTAATGACAAGGCATGAGGAAAATAGTAATAAGATTAGTATACTTATAGTGAACTAGGATTAGTGGAAGCCTGGCAGTATGCCCTTATGAACGCGTTCCTTTGATAAGCTGTTTGTACAATCTGCATTAAAGATTAAAGTCGCATAGAATCTCTATGAAGTAAGGTGGCACCGCGGGGAAACTCGTCCTTATTTTATAGGGATTTTTATATATAAGGAGGGAAAATATGTATACAAAATTAGAAGAAATATTAAAAAATACCATGCAAAAATTAAATTATAATTATGAACCAAAAATAATTAAATCAAATGTTGAAGGAGTAGACTTTCAATGTGACGATGCATTCAAATTAGCCAAAGAATATCATAAAGCACCAATTATTATTGCTGAAGAAATAGTCAGCAAATTAAAAGGAGATAAAAATTTTGATAACTACTTTAAAGAAGTCACTGCATCAAAACCTGGTTTTATCAACATAAATGTGAGTGATATGCTTATTAATAAATCATTAAAACAATTAATAGCTGAAGAAAAATTTGGAGTAAATAAAGAAAATGAAACCATTGTCTTAGACTATGGTGGGCCAAACGTTGCTAAACCACTTCATGTAGGACATTTAAGAACTGCCATCATTGGTCAAGCTATTAACAATATTTTAAAATTTAAAGGAAATATTACCATTGGCGATGTTCACTTAGGTGATATTGGAGCTCAAATGGGGCAAGTCATTTATGGTATTTTAAACGACTTTCCAAATCAAGAATATAAAGACATTGATTTCGATTTAAACTACTTAAATATTACATACCCTAAAATGAGCGCTTTATGTAAAGAAGATGAAGACGTAAGAAAAAAATGTGCTGAGATAACAAAAAAATTGCAAGAGGGCGACAAAAATTACCGCATTTTATGGGAAAAAATATATAAATTATCAGTAAATGATATTAAAAGAATATATAATTACTTAGACGTTCATTTTGATTATTGGTATGGTGAAAGTGATGCCTATAAACAATTCCCAGAAATGATGAAATACTTAGAAGATAATAATTATGTTAAATTAGATAATGGCGCAAAAATAATTGATGTCAAAGAAGAAGATGACAAAATTGATATTCCAACATGTATTATTCAAAAAAGTGATGGCGCGTATCTTTATGCCACATCTGATTTAGGTACTATCTGGCAAAGAAAAAAAGACTTTAATCCAGATGAAATAATCTATGTCGTTGATGCTCGTCAAAGCATGTATTTTACACAAGTATTTAGAGCATCTAAAAAAACACATATCTTTGATGGTAAATTAGTTCACTATGGTAATGGTACTGTCAATGGTAAAGATAATAAACCATTTAAAACCAGAACCGGTGGTGCCTTAAAATTAGAAGATTTAATTAAAGAAGTAAAAAAAGAATTCATAAATTTACGTCCAGAAAACAAAAATATGGATGAAGAAGATTTAGATAAAATAGTAAATTCTATTTTAAAATTTGCTGACCTTCAAAACGACCTAACAAGAAACTATATATTTGATATCAAAAAATTCAGCGAAGTAAATGGTAAAACTGGACCATACATTTTATATACATATCTAAGAATTAACAAATTATTAACACAAAATGATGGAAATTTATCAGATAATATTTATAATGAAACAGATAGAAATCTTCGCTTAAAACTATTAGAAGTAACTAGTGTTATTGAACAAGCATCTAAAGAAAGAAGACCACATTATATTGCTAATTACCTATATGAACTATCAGTAATTGCTAATAACTTCTATCAAAATAACCATATGACAGGTTTAGAAGGACAAATAAAAAATGATTACAACATAGTTCTATCATTCAATAATTTAGTCTTAAAAACCTTGCTTAACCTATTAGGAATTCACATTCCAAAAACAATGTAAAATAGTTGAAAAAACTCCTTACTTATGATATATTAATATCAGAATAGGGGATGAAATCATGGAAGATTCTCATAAAACATCATTAATTTTAATTTTACTAGCTGTTGTTGTAGTTATGGCTGTTGGTTATGCAGCATTTGCCCAACAACTAAATATTACTGGAACTGCTGAAATAAATTCAACTTGGGATGTTCACATTGAAGAAATTTCAGTCGCTAGTGAACTTAATCAAGGAAAAAATGTTAGTACTACTGTAGCCAGTGATAAATTAAGTGTCAATTTTCAAGCAGAGTTAGTTATTCCATCAAGCTCAGTTACTTATAATGTAACCGTAAAAAATGGTGGTACAATAAATGCTAAATTAGATTCACTGTTATTTGACAATTCTCAAAATGAAGCTATTAAATATAGCTACTCAGGTATCGCATTAAATGATGTCATTGAAAGTGGAGAAACCCAAACTTTTACAGTTACAGTTACATTTGATGAAAATTATACTAAAGATCCAGAAGTTAAAACAGGCACCCTTACAATGACACTAGGATATGTTCAAGCTTAAGTAAGAACTTAAGCTTTTTTCTTTACACTCATAAAAACAGAAAACATAAAGGTAAATTGAATTTATGTCAATTTCACAAAAAAAATCACTTGAATTGTTATTTAAAATATGTTAATATCATAAGTAGAGTAGGGAAACTACTTAGAATATAATAGGAAGGAAGGAAAACATGGAAAG
>CALVRQ010000109.1 GCA_944358685.1 uncultured Bacilli bacterium | reverse complement strand
AATAAATATTTTATTATTAATTACAACTAAAATATCGACGGTTCTTTTATATTCATTTTTACTGGTGACAGGTATTTCACTATCTAAAAGATTTATACTATCATTATCGTTTATATTAATAGGAATAATTACTTTTAAAAAGTCTTTTAAAATATCTAAATTTATTTTAAACACGCTTTTAAAAGCTCTATCATAGCTTAAAGGAATCAAAGATAATGTTTGGTCTAGGTTTTCTAAATGTTCTATTTTCATATAACTCCTTTCTTTGCCCCTTCATATATAAACATACGGCGTAGACATCTTATTTCCTTTTTCTAAACAAAAAAAGTTCAAAAAATTGAACTCATATAATTTCTTAACATATCTTTAACTAAATTAAAAGATAATATATCTAAATTATTTTTTCAAAATAATATCATCAATAATTTCTATTCTAACTTTGCAAATTCACTAACTTTAAAATTTCATCAATATCATTCACACTAATTTCCTTATAAATCTTACCATCACGAGATTTAAACTCTAATATACCATCTTGAGCTTTCTTACCAACTGTAATTCTATAAGGAATACCAATTAATTCCATATATTTAAACTTAACGCCTGCTCTCTCATCTCTATCATCAAGTAAAACATCTACACCAATTTTATTAAATTTATCATATAAATCTAGTGCAAGTTTACTTTGAACCTCATCTTTAATATTAATAACCGTAATACCTACTGTAAAAGGTGCAACAGAAACTGGCCATACTAAACCATGCTCATCAGCACTTTGCTCAACAATAGCTGCCATACATCTAGCCACTCCAATACCATAACATCCCATATATACAGGTTTTAACTTATTTTCTTCATCTAAATAATTCAAATTCAAAGCTTCAGAATATTTTGTACCGAGTTTAAAAGTATTTCCAATTTCAATACCTTTTTTAAAATAAATTTTACCAGAGCAATGTGGACAAGTATCACCCTCACGAATATTTACAATATCCCCTTGCATATAAACATCAAAATCACTCAAATTAACATTGATGTAATGATAACCTGTTTTATTAGCACCACATACAAAATTACTCATATTAGCTACCTCATTATCAATCACAATCTTCACATTGACACCAACAGGACCTAAAGAACCAAAAGACGCATCTGTAATTTTTTTAAGTTCCTCTTCAGTAGCAAGCTCCACACTTTCAGCCCCAAATAATTTTCGTAACTTTGTATCGTTTAAATCCCTATCACCTTTTACTAAAGCAAATATAACCTCACCATCGACATTATAAACTAACGTCTTAACTGTTTTTTTAACATCAATATTTAAAAATGACACTATATCCTCAATACTTTTAACACCAGGTGTTTCTATAAGTTCTATTTTCTTAACTTCTTCTTTTGAAAACTCCTCCGCTTTCACAGGTGCAACTTCAATATTAGAACCAAAATCACAGCCATCACACATTACTAAAACATCTTCACCAATATCCGTAACCGCTTGAAATTCTTCGGACAAATCTCCGCCCATAACTCCAGTATCCGCACGTACTATTCTATAATCAATACCCATCCTATCAAATGCATTCTTATAAGCTTGGACCATCTTTTGATAACTAACTTCACCAGTCTCACCATTAGTATCAAAACTATAAGCATCTTTCATTGTAAATTCTCTAGTTCTAATTAATCCAAAACGTGGTCTTGCCTCATCTCTAAACTTATCTTGAATCTGATAAATATTAAAAGGCATATCTCTATAAGATTTAATTTTTTCAGAAGCTGCCATAACAAATAACTCTTCATGTGTAGGTCCCAAACAAAACTCCCTATCATTTCGATCATTTAACTTAAACATATCAGATCCAAAAGAATCATATCTGTGTGACTTATGAAAAATTTCACTAGGTATTAAAGCAGGCATCAAAACCTCATTAGCTCCAGCTTTATCCATTTCATCTCTAATAATATTTTCAATTTTTCTTTTTACCCTAAGACCCATAGGCATAAACATATAAACACCACTAGCCTCTTTTTTTACCATACCACTACGTACAAGTAAATTACCACTCTTAGAATCTTCATCTTTAATATCATCTCTAATCGTATAGAAAAAACTATTACTTAATTTCATATAAAATCTCCTCCTTAGAACAAAAAAAGAATG
This sequence comes from uncultured Bacilli bacterium, assembly GCA_944358685.1. Next base: position 619 of record CALVRQ010000109.1, on the reverse strand, counting down.
ATACATAGGAGTGCTTAAAGCACGGTACCATCCTTTTATTTACTTAATTTAATATAACGGTTTTACCCGGAAATGTTTGCATTTCTCTCTGAAAGTAGGAATTAAATACTATCATAACTTGCTTCCACCAACCAAGCTCGCTTCATATGAGGGAATATTTAATATTCTTTCGTCAACGATTTACACATCAATATTAACACATTTATATCCGTTTTGTCAAAGATATTATATGCATTTTATTAATTTATAATTATATCATTCTATCCAAGTTGAAATGGATTTGACTGGCTTCCATCGCCTCCCGTAATTTTGACTTCAGAAGAAAGAGTTATAGCGGGCCTGACTGCAAGGTACGTAAAGTACGTAGCGTAGTCGTTGACGCGGCCAAGGTAGTGCACGTAGAACAGGCGGTAAGAGGAGCCAGAATCAGGCGACAAGGTCCACCAATTATCACTATTAAACATCCAATCTGAATTCCTACATGTACTATAATTATCATCATTTAAACTAAATGTTCCACACTGTTCTTTATTTGAATTGGCTCTTATATATTCACTTAACGTTGGTAAGGCTACTTTTACTTTTGATGTCGTTACTTTTTCATCACTTATTTGATCTT
>CALVRQ010000108.1 GCA_944358685.1 uncultured Bacilli bacterium | reverse complement strand
ATAAGAATCAAAAGTTTACTGAGTTTATGACGCCAGAAGAAGAAAATGAAAAATTAATTAAAACACTAGCTTCTGAAGCTAAAACTGAAGGTATTAAAATTGGTCAAAAAGAAAATAATTTAAAAGTTGCTAAAAAAATGTTAGAAAATCATATAGCTTTAGATATGATTTCTAAAATAACTGGTTTATCACAAAAAGAATTAAAAACTTTAGAATAGATTTGTTGAAGTAGAAATAAATTTAATTTTAAAAAGAGCATTAGGCTCTTTTATTTTTTTTTGTAAGTGTTAATGAGTTTGTATATTTAAGGTCATTTATAATTGTTTGTTGCATTTGAAATTCTGGTGTAGGATTGTTTTCCATTTGTTTTAGATATGTGTCATATAATGTTTCATATTCGTCTAATTCAAGAGGATAGCTAGCTAGAAAATTTATATTTAGAGTTAATGATTTGTCTGCTATTATAAGTTGGTCTGGAATAACAATAATTGGAACTAGATTAGTTATTTTAATAGTAGGATATTGACTTGGTAGGCTTTCTAATTCAAAGTAATTAGGCATTGGTAGATTAGTTGGGTTATTGATATTAAGAATCAAATTTAGTTCTCTTTCACCATATACTATATATTCTTTTTCTTCATTTTTATCATTTTTAATTGTTATGGCAAACATTTATAATCATCTCCTTAAGGTTTTAATATAATATCATTTTTTTTAAAATAATACAATGGTTTATGGATTAGTTTTTGACTTTAGGACTTTAAAATTAAGAAAAATTAATATATAATGTTTATATATATAGGGGATGAGATTATGGATTTAGAATTTAATTCTTTAGAAGAACTTTATAATAGGCTTAGACCAGCTTTGAATACTAAAATGTCAGAGCTTAGGTCAAATGGTTATGGTTATTTAAAACCAGAGGATATTTGGAATTATTTGAAGGAGACAAGGTGGCATAATAGTCATGATTTAATGCTTAGTGATATGGTGAGTGATATTTTAAATGTTGACGATGTATTAGTTGATGACTATTTTAAAGAAAAAATAAGTGAAAAAAGTCGTAAAATTTATTTTGATATTTAAGAAGGTGATTTTATGAGTAAGCATCTAAAAGATTTAACTATTGAAAAGTTGATGGATAAAATTAAAACTTATATTACGGATGAAAAAGAGTTAGCAATTATTGATAAGGCTTATAAGTTTGCTTATGAGAAACATTTTGATCAAAAACGTTTAACTGGTGAGGCTTATATTATACATCCTTTAAATGTTGCATATATTTTAACTAGAACTAATGCAGATTATGAAACTTTGTCAGCCGCTTTACTTCATGATGTGGTTGAGGATTGTAATGTATCTGTTCAAGAAATAGAAGAGATGTTTGGACATAATATCGCTGTATTAGTTGATGGGGTTACAAAAATTAATAAGTTAAATTTATCTGGAACAACAGAGGCTTTAATTAATAATCAAAGGAAAATATTGGTTGGTTTATCTGAAGATGTTAGGGTTATTATTATTAAACTTGCCGATAGGCTTAATAATATGCAGACACTTTTTGTTCATAGTGAGAAGAAACAAAAAGCTACTGCTAGGGAAACTTTGGATATTTTAACACCAATAGCTGATAGACTTGGTATTAATAGTATTAAGCAAGATTTGGAAGAACTTTGTTTACGTTATTTAAAACCTGATGAATATTATGATATAGTTGAGAAGCTTAATGCGACAAAAGCTGAACGTGATAATAGTGTGGCTAAGATGATTGAGAGTGTGTCTGAACTTTTAAATAAGCATGATATTAAGCATGAGATTTTTGGCCGTTCTAAGAGTATATATAGTATTTATAAGAAGTTAGAAAAAGGTAAGAGGTTTAGTGATATATATGATTTACTTGCTTTAAGAATTTTAGTTGATACAGAGCAGGATTGTTATCAAGCACTGGGAATTATTCATTCTAAATTTAGACCTAAACCTAAGAGATTTAAGGATTATATTGCGATGCCAAAGACAAATATGTATCAATCACTTCATACAACGGTGTTTGGAGTAGATGGCCAGCTTTATGAAATTCAAATTAGAACTTATGAAATGGATAGAGTAGCAGAATATGGTATTGCTTCACACTGGTCTTATAAGGAAAAGGGTTCGGTTAAAGCCGTGATGCAAAATGAGATGGAACAAAAGTTACAGTTTTTTAGGGCTATTATGGATTTGAAAAGGGAGCAAGATAATCCTGAAGAATTTGTAAATACTGTAAAGAAAGAAGTTTTTCAAAATACAATTTATGTTTTTACGCCGCTTGGTGATGTTATTGAGCTTCCTAATTGATCTACACCGATTGATTTTGCTTATAGGGTTCATACAAATGTTGGTGATAAAGCGACAGGAGCTATTGTTAATTCTCACATGGTTCCCCTTGATTATGAACTTAAAAGTGATGATATTGTTAAAATTATTACTAATAATAATTCACCTGGTCCTAGTAGAGAATGGCTTAATATTGTTAGAACAACACAGGCTAAGAATAAAATAAAAGCTTTCTTTAATAGGGTTAATAAAGAAGAGAATTTAAAGAAAGGTGAAGATATTTTAAGTAAGGAATTACGTAAGCAGAAGATAAGTAATGATGAGTTTTTTGATGACGAAAAGATTAAGAAGTTACTTGGTGATTTAAAATTTAATTCAATAAATGAACTTTATGGTAATTTGGGTAGTGGTAAATTATCTATAAATACGGTTATGGATAATTATTTGAAAAAGGAAGTTAGTAAGGAAGAAAAGATTATTGAGAAGGCTACTAAAGGTGGTCAAAAGCAAAATGTAAGTAATAGTTTGGTTTCAATTGCTGGTATTCAAGATATTAAAGTTAATTTAGCTTCTTGCTGTAATCCGGTACCCGGTGATAGAATTGTTGGATATATTACTAAAGGTTATGGGGTTACAATTCATAGGATGGTGTGTCCTAATGTGGCCGAGCTTGATGAGAGATTAATCGAAGTTAAGTGGAATACAGATGATAATAAACTTCCAACTACTATACTTGTTAGGTCTAATGGTTTAAATAATACTTTAATTAATATTATTTCCAAGGCCACTAATAATGATATTCCAGTTAGACAGTTTAATAGTCATCGTTCTAAAGAAGATGAGGCTATTGAAATGACAGTACTTGTTAAAAATAAGGAACAACTTTTAAAACTTATGAATGATATTAAGATGATACCAGAGGTTACTGATGTGGAAAGGTTAATAAAATGAGAGTGCTTGTTCAAAGAAGTTT
>CALVRQ010000107.1 GCA_944358685.1 uncultured Bacilli bacterium | reverse complement strand
GAGTTTTCTTAATTTAATAAACTTTTTGAGGTTTTGCAGAACTATCATTTAGATTTATGTAGTATATACCATTAGCATTAGAATACATTAATAATGCTTCACTTCCATATCCTGGATATAATATTTTCAAACTAGTTGCTGTTTCATTAGTTAATTTTGTTGGTGATGAAGAAGTAGCTCCTAAATTTAAATAGTATATTCCACTATTATTAGAAAAATATAAAATGGCTGAATTATAGACAGCATACACATCCATTGAATTAGCAGTCATTTTTGTAAGTTTCACAGGCTCATTATCACCCAATGTTAAAGAATATATACCATTATTATCAGAAAAAATCACTCCAACTTGGTGTGTCGAAGGAGATATAGCTGCACTAAAACTTAAATATTTTGATTTTGATGAACAATTTTTGGCTTTAGAATATAATTCATCAATAGCAGTTTGAACCTCTGTAGCATTTAGTCCGCTTGTTTTATTATCATATGTTACTTGATTACTTGGAAAGTATGTTACAGCATAAGCAATGGTTATTCCTCCTATAAAAGAAACTAATATTAAAAATAAAATTTTGTTTTTTAAAATTTTGTTTATTGTTTCTTTCATGGTATTCCCTCCTATTTTCTATTAAAAGATTATCATATTTATTTTCCTTTGTCAATTATAAACATCATTGTGAAATGTAATATCAATTGGAAGATGTTACTATTTTATTGGTGATTATATGATAGCAAATAAAATTAAAATATTAAGGGAAAACAAGGGATTATCACAGAAAGCTTTAGCTGATGAGCTCGGCATAACTAGGTATAGTGTTAATGCATGGGAACAAGGGATTTCTGTTCCTTCAACTCAGTACATCGTTGAGCTTGCTACCCTATTTGATGTTTCTACAGACTATTTACTTAATTTTAAAAATGATAAGGCTATCAATATAGATGGTTTAAATGAAAAAGAAATTAAAATTGTTTTAGAATTAATAGAATATTTTAGGCAAAAATAAAACTCCGTTATTGGGGAGTTTTTTTGTTATTTATGATAAATTTTAGATGTGGGAAGGCATTTAATAATCTACGGTTGAATATAGATTTATTACGCAAGACTTTTTTTACTTCTTCAGTATATTTGTCTGTAAGGTCTTTAATATCTACATCTTTTGATATTTTAATATTAGATATTATTTTATATGAAGTAATAACATCAGTTATGAAAATTAATAATACAATTATCATAATAATTGTGAAGACAATTGGGGGTATATTTTTTATTATTCTTAGGAAAAATGGGTTTAAAATGTATACTAAGATTACTCCTAGGGCGCAAAAACCTAATGAGGTGGTCAGGCTTACCCTACCATTTATTTGAAATTTATGGTTACTATAATCCCACCATCTAGCGTGAAAAAGTTTTTCCATTAAATAACTGGTTACGTATTCTAATATAGTTCCCATTAAAAATGACATAACGAAAAGGGCAACTGGATCATTATAGTATTTTCTGAGTAATAAGGTTATAAATAACGCCCCAAAGCCATAGATTGGGCACCATGGACCGATTAAGAAACCTCTAGCCGTTATTTTTCTTTTTTTGGAAGATACAATGACTACTTCCATAAACCAGCCTAGAATAGAATAAAGTATAAAAATATAGAAAATTTTAAGCATAATACTACCTGGCTTTTTGAGTAATTTTACACTATAATTTTCTATTTGACAATATTTCTATTTTTCTTTGTGATTTATAATTACAGATGATTTTAATTTGATATATTTTACATCTTCTTTCATTTCATTAAATATTTCATTTATTTTATCTATATTCATAATGGTCACCGGTTTTATGATAACATTTGAATTTTACATTTTCTATGATTTCGACAATAATAGATATATTTAGAACTTCTTAATTTTATTGTCAAGAAGTTGGCAAATTTTTGTAAATATAGTATAATTAGAATGGTGTTAATATGACGAAGATTACAGGGGCAACTAGTTTTAAAAATATAAATACATACGCTAATAGAGGAATGACATTAGAGGCTGATTTAAAAGCTAGTAATGATTATTACCTTATTAATGACAAGGCGGTTATATATAAAAAACCGACGCCAATTACTATTTCGAAGGTTAATTATCCTTCAAGATGTGAGGCGGTTATTAAGGAAGGCTATTTTAAAACCCCATCAACAACTGATTACAATGGAATATACAAAGGAAAGTATATTGATTTTGAAGCTAAAGAGACAAAACTAAAAACTTCTTTCCCTTTGAACAATATTCACCCACACCAAATTAAACATTTGAATAAAATATACAAGCACGGAGGTATTGGTTTTTTAATTGTTAGATTTACGACGATTAACAAAACTTTTTTACTACCAATTGAATCTTTGATGAAGTTTTTAGATGAATCTTCGCGCAAATCGATTCCGCTTTCATATTTTGAAGAAAACGGGTATATAATTAAAGATAAATACAATCCAAGAGTTGATTATTTAGAGATCTTGGACAAATTATATTTTGATGGAGGTAATGTATGAAGGACTTAGTTGCTTTTTTTAAAAAAGACAAATTTAATTTATTGGTTCTTATTTTGTCGATTATTATTTTGATTATAGGAATATTTGTGGTAGGATTTTTAATTTCCTTATTAGTATTTATAGTTATCAATTTGTTTTGGATTCTTCCATTTATTAAGTGGAAGAAAAAATTGGATAATCGAAAAAAGGCAAAAAAGAAGAATAAGGAAGAAATTTTAGATGAAGAAGCTGATAAGGTCAGTATGGCTTTAGAAGAAAGAAGTGAAAATATGGCTAAAAAGGGACGCAAGAGTAAAAATAAGAAAAAAGGGAAAACTAAATTAAGTAAAAAGATATTACTTGGATTTTTGATTTTCTTCTTAATATGTATTATTTTGGGTATTGCTTTCTTCATATATATTGCGGTTACGGCTGGTAAGTTTGATCCTGATAAGTTATATTCTAAAGAGGCTAGTACTTTACTTGATAGTGATGGTAATGTATTTGCAAAACTCGGAACACAAATGAGACAAAAGATTGATTATGAAGATATAAGTGAAGAACTTGTTAATGCGATAGTAGCGACTGAGGATTCTCGTTTCTTTGAACATAATGGTTTTGATTTACCTCGTTTTATGAAGGCATCTTTTGGACAACTTTTGGGTCAGAATGCTGGTGGGGCTTCAACTTTAACAATGCAAGTTTCTAAAAACCAATATACATCAGCAGTATCTAGTGGTTTTGCAGGAATTAAGCGTAAATTTACGGATATTTATATATCAATGTTCCAAATAGAACCTAATTATTCCAAGGAAGAAATTTTAGAATTTTATGCGAATTCATATTATTTAGGTAGTGGCGCTTACGGTGTTGAACAAGCTGCTGAGACTTATTTTAATAAAGAAGCTAAGGATTTGAATATATCTGAGGCAGCAATGATTGCAGGACTTTTCCAATCACCTGTTTCATATGATCCTAATATTAATCCCGATAAGACTGAATCTAGAAGATTAGTTGTTCTTAGTTTGATGAAAAGACATGGATATATTACCAATCAAGAATATGAAATTGCGAAAAAGATGACTGTTGATAAAATTGTTATTAAAGGTCGTAGTGCAAATACTAGTAATGCAAAATATCAATCATTTATAGATAGAGTTGCTGCTGAGGTGGCTGACAAAACTGATTATGATCCATATTCATATTCAATGAAGATTTATACAACTATGGACAGAGAGCAACAAGATAAGATTTCAGCAATTATGGATGGTTCTAATTATGATTGGGAAAATGACAAGGTACAAGCTGGAATTATTGCAATGGAAACAAAGACTGGTGAGATTGTAGCTATAGGTGGCGGAAGAAATAGAACTGATGCTAAATCAAACAATTTGGCAACGGATATTCATAGGCAAATTGGTTCAACGGCTAAGCCTCTATATGATTATGGTCCAGCAATTGAGTACTTAAATTGGAATACAGATCATCCAATTATTGATGATAAATCAACATATAGTGATGGAACAGAAATTAATAACTGGGATGGCAGATACAAAGGTATTATTACCATTAGACAGGCGTTAGTTGAATCACGTAATATTCCTGCTTTGAAGACATTCCAAAGTGTTAAAAATTCTGATATTAAAGAGTTTGTTACTAATTTAGGTTTATCTCCTGAAATTGCTAGTAATGGTATGCTTCATGAAGCTCATGCGATTGGTGGATATGGTGATAGTAAAGATACTGGTGAATCTCCAATGACTGTAGCCGCAGCATATGCCGCTTTTGGTAATAATGGTGTTTATAATGAGCCACATACATTTACTAAAGTTGTATTTGATGAAAGTGGCGAGACTTATGAAAATGATTATAAACAGACTAAGGTTATGAGTCCTGAAACAGCTTATATGGTTACTGATATGCTTGTAGATACTGGTCAAGATGCATTAGGTAGATATAATAATATTAATGGTGCTGAGTTTGCAGCTAAAACTGGTACAACAAACTTTGATGAAAAGACTATGGAAGCTAGAAATCTACCAAGTAATGCAGTTAATGACTTATGGGTAGCTGGATATAACTCTAAATATTCTATTGCAGTTTGGTATGGATATGAGAATTTGAATGATGGTCATAACAGGTTTGGTTCTAGTCAAAATTCTAGGCTTTTCCAAACAGTAGCTAAAAATTTCTTTGATAAAGATGCGAAATTTGAAAAACCAGATGGTGTTGTTGAAGTTACAGTTGAAAGAAATACAGGTTATTCTATGCTTCCTAGTGAGAATACACCAAGTGATATGAAAACTACTGAATTATTTAAAGAAGATAGTAAACCTACTGAGGTTTCAGCTAGATTTAATACTTTATCTAATGTAACTGATTTAAAGGCAACAGTAAATGGTAATAAAGCTACATTGACTTGGAAGGCTATTGGTACACCAGATGCTTTAAATAGAAGTTACTGGAGTCCACTTATTGAAAAAGCATTCGCTTTATCTAAGGACCAAAATACTTATTTATCTTATATAATGTCTTACAATAGTGGCAGACTTGGTAGTGTTGTATATAATGTTTATAGTAAGGATTCTAGTGGTCTTAAGTTACTTACAACAGTGAGTGGTACATCAGCTACAGTGAGACTACCTAATACATCATCACCTACTTTAGTGGTCAAAGCAAGTTATTCTAACTTTAGTGGTGCGGAAAGCTCTGGAACTGAAACTAAGGTTGATTATGAGGGTGTTTCAGCTAGCGATGTTACAGCAACTTTAAATGGTAAATCTTCTGTGGAATTGACTGTTGGATCTATATATACTGAACCAACAAAGCCAGTTACTGTAACCCTTGATGGCGAAGATATTACTGATGATAGTGATGTTGATATTAAACTTACAGTCACTGATGCAACAGAAACACCAATAAGTAATTATGGTTCTGTTGTTGGTAAGACTGCTGGTACTTATACATTTACTTATACTGTTACTTATCAAGGTGAGACAGTAACTACTTTAACTAGAACTGTAATTGTTAAAGAGGGATAGAATTATCTATTCCTTTTTTGTATATTAAAAGCACCTATTTTTGTAGATGCTTATAGTATTTACATATTTCTTTTAATTTACAATTTTCACATTTTGGATTTCTAACTAATCAATGATATCTTCCAAATAATACTAATTGATGATGCCTTTTACATAAATCTTCTTGTTTAAATATTTTATTTAGTTTCTTTTCAATTTGAATGGGCTCATCTTTTTCTTTGGCTATGTTTAGTCTTTTACTTACTCTAGATACGTGAGTATCTACAGCAATACATGGAACATTAAAGATATTACTTAAAACAACGTTAGCCGTTTTTCTTCCTACACCTGGAAGACTTTCTAAGTATTCTCTGTTATTTGGTAATTTACCATTATGCTCTTTATCTAATCTTTTGGCTATTTCAATTAAATTTTGTGATTTTTTATGATATGTGCCAATTGGTCTTATGATATTTTGAATATCAATTATATCTGCATTAGCTAAATCTTTAATGGTTGGATATTTTTTAAATAAAATATCGGTGACTGAATTTACTCTTTTATCAGTTGTTTGGGCACTTAGCATGGTTGCTAATAGCAATTCATAATCTTTAGTATAATTTAATTCGCACCTGGGATTTGGAAATAGTTCATCTAGATATTCTTCAATCATTTTCGTTGAGCCAGTCATATTCAAACACTTCTTTCTTTGGTTTTTGTTTTTGTCTCTTTTCTCTTTCTTTTTTGATGTCACTTTCTGTTTTGATTCCTTTTTTGTGCCACTCTGATAATATTTTATCAATATATCTTAAGTTAGAAACACCATTATAGACTGCTTCTTTTAGGGCTAATTCAATTAGTTCTTCAGTGTAATTACTATCTATCCAAGCACCGATGATTTCATATTCCATTGGACTTAGTGTTCTTCCAAATTCTTTTTCAAATTTATCATAGATGGTTGTTTTAGGAGCCTCTTTTTTATCATTTATCATACTCATAACAAGTTTTTTATACATTTCATCTAAATCTATATACTCTTCACAAACTTTGCCTGATTTAACAGAAATTTTTAATATATCTTTACTTGTTAAACTATCTATTAATTTTAGGGTATCAGCTAATTTAATGTTTAAATCTTTTGATATTTTTTCTGGATCAAATTCAGTTGAACCTAATAGATAAATTAAGACAATTAATTCTTTATCGGTTAATTTTAGTTTTTTATAATTTTGAAGTAGAGCCATTGGAACTATAATGTGTCCATTTTTTAAAAGTTCTAATATTTTTCCTGTCATAAAATCACCTTGTTATATATTATAACTTAATTATTTAT
>CALVRQ010000106.1 GCA_944358685.1 uncultured Bacilli bacterium | reverse complement strand
ATAAGAATCAAAAGTTTACTGAGTTTATGACGCCAGAAGAAGAAAATGAAAAATTAATTAAAACACTAGCTTCTGAAGCTAAAACTGAAGGTATTAAAATTGGTCAAAAAGAAAATAATTTAAAAGTCGCTAAAAACTTGATTAAACAAGGTGTTACCTTAGATATTATTATGAATGCTACAGGCCTATCAAAAAAGGAATTAGAAGCATTACATACAAATTAAAAGTGATTTATATGAAAAATATAAACCACTTTTTCTATATAACCTTATCGACAAGGCCATAATCTAAAGCTTCACTAGCCGATAAAAAATAATCCCTTTCCGTATCATTTTGAATCTTTTCTAAACTTTGCCCTGTATTTTCACTTAAAATCTTATTTAGTTTAGCCTTTAACTTTAAAATTCTCTCAGCCGCAATCTGAATTTCTGTAGCTTGACCCTTCGCTCCACCTAAAGGCTGATGAATCATAACTTCACTATTTGGTAGACAATATCGCATACCATGTTCACCAGAAGAAAGCAAAAATGCTGCCATACTTGCTGCCATACCTATACAAATCGTCGACACTTTACTCTTAATATAATTCATCGTGTCATATATCGCCATACCAGATGTGATACTACCACCAGGCGAATTAATATATAAATTAATTGGATCGTGATTAACTGAATCTAAATAAAGTAATTGAGCAACAATTGAATTTGCTAAGCCATCATCTATTTCACCACTTAAAATAACAATCCTATCCTTAAGTAACCTTGAATATATATCATAAGCTCTCTCACCATCACTACTTTTTTCAACCACACTAGGTATTAAATTCATAAAAATCCCTCCTATAAATATAATAGGTGTAAAGAAAGAATATTATTCTATAAAAAACATGACAAAATAATATATTTGTGTTAAGCTAAAATATAGAAAATAAAGGAGGCTCATCAATGAGAAATCTTAAACTAAAATATAAAAATACATACTTAGAAGAAATCCCTGAAGATACCACATTATATGAAGTATCAAAAAAAGTAAAATCAGATTTTAAATATCCAATCGTTGGTGCTAGATTAGGTGCTTTTCTAGTTGGTTTAAATACTAAAGTAACAAACAATGAAAAAGTTGAATTTTATGATTTATCTAGTCAAATAGGAAATCGTATATATTCTAGAAGTTTAGAATTTCTTGTCACTGTTGCTACAAAAAAAGTATTAGGTGATGAAACTGATATTCTAATTAACTATTCTTTAGAAAACGGTATATACTGTGAAATAATAGGTCAAAAAATAACCAAAGTAACTGCCGAAAAAATTGAAAAAGAAATGCGAAAGATGGTAGATCAAAAATTCACCTTCAAAGAAATGATTGTCGAAAGATTTGATGCTATAAACTACTTTAAAAAACATCATCAAATGGATAAAGTAGATAGTTTCAAATATATGACTAATCGTACAGTAACTTTATATTCATTAGATGGTATATATGACTACTTTTATGGCCCATTAGTTTACAATACCGGTTTATTAGATAAATTTGGTATGATATACTTAAAAGAAAATAGTTTCATCTTAACTTACCCAAGTGTTCAAAATCCAAACAAAGTTGATAAATATATCCACCATAAATTAACCTTTGACACTTATAAAAGTTTTCAAAAGTGGGGGAGAACCATAAATATTAGTACTGCACCAGACCTAAACGCAATATGTACAAAAGGAAAATACACTGAAACTTTAAGACTATTTGAAGCTCATTATGAAGATCAATTATCTCTTTTAGCCGAAGAAATATATAAAAAGAAAGATACCATAAAAATAATATTATTAGCTGGCCCATCTTCTAGTGGAAAAACCACTACAGCTAAAAAACTATCATTATATTTAAAAGTAAAAGGCATTAACTGTCATAAAATATCCTTAGATGATTACTTCGTAGATAGAATAAACGCTCCAAGAGATGAAAACGGTCAATTAGACTTTTCCAGCATCGAATCAATAGATACCACACTTTTTGGTAACCATCTAACTAAATTACTATCAGGGCATAAAGTTTTAATGCCAACATTTGATTTTATAACCGGGAAAAAAGAATTTAAAGACAATTATCTAAAACTAGAAGAAGGCGAGATATTAATCATTGAAGGCATTCATACCTTAAATGAAAAATTAACCCAAAACATTCCAAGAGAAAATAAATTCAAAATATTCATGAGTCCGCTAATTCATTTAAAATTAGATAATCATAATAGAGTTCACACAACTGATGTTAGAAAAATTAGAAGAATAGTTAGAGATAATCAATTTAGAGGCACCGACGCCGAAACAACTCTAAACATGTGGCCTAATGTTGATAAAGAAGCAAGACTAAGTATTTATCCTTATCAAGATGATGCCGACGCTATGATAAACTCTTCATTAGGATATGAATTAAGTGTCCTTAGAATATATGCAGAACCATTATTATATGGTATAGATAGTAATAGCCCGCAGTACCCAGAAGCTATGAGACTAATAAACTTATTAAGAAACTTCCTACCAATCACCAGTGAAGTAGTACCTAAAGACTCAATTTTAAGAGAATTCATTGGTGGTAGTGTTTTTGAAGAATAAAGAAAGGATTTGATAAAATGATTAAAGTAGCAATCAATGGATTTGGCCGTATTGGCCGCTTAGTATTTAGAATAATGGAAGAAGACAAAGACATGGAAGTTGTCGCAATTAATGACCTAACTGACCCAGAACAACTCGCATACCTACTTAAATACGACACATCTCATAGAAGATATTTACCAAATGAAATAACCTATGATGAAGATGGTATCATCGTTAAAGGCCGTAAAATAAAAATATATAAAGAAATAGATCCAAACAATTTACCTTGGAAAGAATTAAACATTGATGCGGTATTTGAATGCACTGGAAAATTTACAAGTAAAGAAAAAGCCATCGCTCATATAAATGCTGGAGCTAAAAAAGTAATAATATCCGCACCAGCCAAAGGTGATTTAAAAACAATTGTTTACGGTGTAAATGAAAACACCTTAGATGGAACTGAACAAATTATCAGTGCCGCATCATGTACCACTAACTGTCTAGCACCAGTAGCCAACATTTTAAATAATGCCTTTGGTATAAAAAAAGGATATATGACAACAGTTCATGCTTATACCAATGATCAAACAGTATTAGATGTTCCACATAAAAAAGGAGCTAAATCAAGAAGAGGTAGAGCATCCGCTGCCAATATTATCCCAACCTCAACCGGTGCCGCTAGTGCCTTAGGTTTAGTTATTCCTTCTTTAAATGGTAAACTTGATGGAAATGCCATTAGAGTTCCTGTAACAACTGGCTCTGTCGTTGACTTAACCTTAGAATTAAATAAAAAAGTAACTAAAGAAGAAATAAATGAAATTTTCAAACAAAATCAAAATGAAACTATTGCCTATACAGAAGACCCAATTGTTTCAAGTGATGTTATTGGTGAAACTCATGGTGCCATAGTCGATGGCCTTTTAACTGACGTTTTAGAAACAGAAAATGGTGATTTAGTTAAAGTCGTTGCTTGGTATGACAACGAAATGAGTTATTCAGCTCAAATGGTTAGAACAGCTAAATACTTGTGTAAATAAAAGAAGATATAAAAAATTATCTTCTTTTTCTAAATTTCTCAGTTTCTTCATAATTTTCTAAGTTTTTATTAGTTCCTGTAAATAAAGCTGTTAGACTTCCAGTCCCATTTCTTTTAATATCATCCATATAATTACCAAATGATACAATTTTATCCGCCTTACTCATAACTATTCCTTCTAGAAAATAAGGCCGGCAAATAGAAAAGTCTTTATACTTTAATCCACGGTTGCTAGAAAACACAATTAAATTTTTAATCCTATCCGGTATCTCATCTAAAGCATCTTCGTTTTTTAGCTCCATAGGACTACCATCAAATCTTTTTACTGGAACAGGAAACATATGATGAATAACCCCATCAATTATTTTAAATGTCTCATCACCTTTAAAATATTCTGGGTACCAACTAACTGCATTAATAATCGCTTCAATTGGATGTCTAAACGCATGACCATTGTAATCATATTCTTGAAAATTTTCCACATTATTTTGCCAATTCAAAGTATATAAATCATGAAACATCGCAATTATAACAGCTGTTTTTCTATTAAAAAATGCCTCTTTAAACTTTGGCTTTTCCGTAAGCTTATATGTATAAACCGCATCTGATAAAATATGCTCACCCAAAGTAATCTCTCCATGATGTCTAAAATCCATACTCATTCTTTTTTGAAATTCATCATGTTTAAAAATATGCTTAATAATCTTCCAAAATTCCTTTTTCTGAATATATGATAAATCATAGTAATCCAAAATTTCATTAACCTTCTTTTCATTTTCTTTAATACCCATAACACATCTCCCTTTTTAGCGTATATTATATCATATTCGTATTTTTACTCAAATTTGTAAAAAAATATAAAAAGGTTATAATATTACTAAGAGAGGTGATTATCCATGATATACTGTCCAAAATGTGGAATGGAAAATGATGATGATTCTTTATTTTGTAAAAAATGTGGTTTTCCCTTAGATGAAGATCCTAAAAATTATAATGAACCAAGTAATAAAAAAAATAAAGACAAAAAAGTCAAAACTAAAACAAAAACAAAAAATAAACACCATAGTAAAACTAAAACAAAATATAGAAATAATAATGAAAAACAAAAAGGTAAAATGAGTTTTTTTCAATCATTTATGATGTTTTTCTTTATATTATTAAGTATTTGTGCTTTAGGTGTAGCCGCTTTTCTAGGTTATTATATCTATCAAAATAGTAATATCGAAGTACCGGATGTCACTGGCTATACTTATGAAAACGCAGAAAGAACATTAAAAGATTCAAAACTTCAAGCTCAAATGGTCGAAGAAACAGTCACTGATGAAGATAAAGTAGGTATTGTCATCAAACAAAATAAAAAATCTGGCTCCAAAGTAATGGAAAACACCGTAATCAAACTAACTGTTGGTGTATTAGATACCAAAGTAACTGTGCCAGATGTTGAAGGATTATCACTAGATGAAGCTACAACCTTATTAAATGAAAATAATATTAAATATGAAATCAAATACGAAACATCAGATGAAGAAAATAACATTGTTTTAGACCAATCAGTAAAAGCAAATAAAAAGATTGAAAACACCGAAATTGTTATAATCACTGTATCTAAAAAAGAAGAATTAAAACTCCCAAATCCTGATGAAAATAATCAAGAAGGAAATAGTAATAACACCCAAACTGATGATCAAACCACTAACCAACAAGACACTCAAAATTAACTCATTTTCAAAAGAAATGAGTTTTTTCTAAATGTAAAACAAAAGTTATAAAATTTACGATAATCTTGTTAATATTAAAAAAATGGTATAAAATAAAAATAGGTGATAAGAATGAAAAAAGGGTTTACACTAATTGAACTTTTAGCTATTTTGGCCCTCTTAGGAGTCATTGTTTTGGTATCTGTTCCAAGTATCATTTCCACTAATAAAACCACACAAGAAAATAACTATAAACAGTATATTGCCAATATTCAAACTGCGACTGAAATATACATTGAAACCCATGCGGATAAATACGAAACCTTAAAAAAGACAAACGGTACTACTGAAACTATCACCATAGAAACGTTAATAAATGGAGGCTATATTCAAAGTTCACTTAAAAATCCCAAAACAGATAAAACCATAAGTGAAGAAGCTGGCTCAGTTACCATTACCAATCAAAATGGTACACTAGTATATGAATATAATGCAAGTTAAGGAGGAAAACATGAAAAAAACAATCAAAGATTATGAACTAAACGGGAAAAAAGTCATCATTAGATGCGATTTAAACGTTCCAATCGAAAACGGAATTATCAAAGATATAACTAGAATAAAAGCCAGTCTAAAAACCATTAGATATGCTAGAAAAATGAATGCTAAAGTTATATTACTATCGCATCTAGGACGAATAAAAACTGAAGAAGATAAACAAAAAAATACTTTAAAGCCAGTTGCCGAAGAACTATCTAAACTTTTAAGAAAAAAAGTAACATTTATAGATCAAACTAGAGGTGAAAAACTAGAAAACGCCATCAAAAACATGAAAAATAGAGATGTTATTCTAATTGAAAATACAAGATTTGAAGATTTAGATGGTAAAAAAGAAAGCAGTAATGATAAACAACTAGGTCAATATTGGGCAAGCTTAGGAGATATTTTTATCAACGATGCCTTTGGAACCATTCATAGGTCACATGCCTCTAACTTAGGCATTGCAAGCAACCTACCAAACGGTATTGGTTTTCTAGTTGAAAAAGAAATAAAAAACTTAACCAAACTAACAAATAAACCTAAAAAACCATACACTATCATTTTAGGCGGCTCTAAAGTTAGTGATAAAATAGGTGTCATCAGTAATCTAATTACCAAAGCTGATTATATCTTAATCGGTGGTGGCATGGCATTTACCTTCTTAAAAGCAGCCGGTTTTGGTATCGGTAGTTCAATATGTGAAAAGGAAAAAATATCTTTCTGTAAAGAATTATTAGATAAATACCAAGACAAGTTAATTTTACCAATTGATATTATTACAGGGTCTGAAATAAAAGAAAACGCATCAATTCATGAAAGATTTATCAATGAAATTGAAGAAGACGAAATCGGCTTAGATATTGGGCCAAAAACTATCGAAGTATTTAAACAATATTTAGATGATTGTAAGACAATCTTTTGGAATGGTCCAGTTGGCTATTTTGAAATTAAAGAATTTTCAAATGGTACAAAAGAGTTATTAAATATAATTACTAATACTAAAGCTTACACCTTAGTTGGTGGCGGCGATACCGCTAGAGCCGCAGTAACTTTTAATTATCAAGATAAAATAAGTCATATTTCAACCGGCGGTGGAGCATCTCTCGAATTCTTAGAAGAAGTAAGCTTACCAGCTTTAGATATTATTGATGAAAAATAATAAAAGAAATTTTATAATCATATTTACTATCACCGCCATAATTTTATATTTTGCTCTAAAAGATAACTTTGCTGAAAAAATAAAGTATTTACTATCATTTGATATTAAATGGTTAATAATATCTTTTGCTTTAATTTTAGCTTATTGGTTTTTAAAAGGCTTAGTTTTATATTACTGTGCCTCAAAAGTAAATAAAGATTATACTGAAAAAAAGGGAATTCTTCTTATGGTAACCACCCAATTTTTCCATGCCATAACTCCATTCGCATCAGGGGGTCAACCATGGCAAATATATAAATTGAAAAAAGATGGACTTTCATTAGGCGAAGCCACTAATGCCGTCATTCAAGATTTTATCGCTTATCAAATTGCCTTAGTCATGTTAGGTGGTATTGCTATAATTTCTAATTATATATTTCACATCTTTCCAAGTGATTCACTTTTAAAAAGACTAGTAACAATTGGCTTTATTATTAATACAGTCGTAGTTATTGTTTTATTCTTAGTCGCTTTCAGTAAAAAATGGAATAAAAAAATTATCGACGGATCTATATCTTTTTTATCAAAAATAAAAATTATCAAAGATAAAGACGAGAAATTAAAAAAATCAGAAAAATTTATTCATAACTTTCATCGAAGCGCTATTATTTTGTTTAAAGATAAATTTAACATGTTTAGAATAATTTCTTTGAATTTTATTGCCTTAGCTGGCCAATATTTAATTCCCTTTACCTTACTAATGGGACTCGGTATATATATAAATCCATTAATTGTCATAATCACATCAGCTTATGTTATGTTAATCGGTTCAATGGTCCCAATACCAGGTGGAACAGGTGGCCTCGAATTTGGCTTCATGGCTTTTTTCAAAAACTTCATAACTGGACCAGAACTATCCATCGTTATGATTGTTTGGCGTCTAGTCACATATTATTTTGGAATCATTGTTGGTGGACTTACTTTAAACTTTAATAAGGAGGCTAAATAATGCGTATTGGAATTTTTACAGAAACATACACTCCATATATTAGTGGCTTAGTAACTAGTGAACTAATGTTAAAAAATGCCTTAGAAAAAAAAGGCCACGAAGTTTACGTTGTAACAGCCAACCTAACTACTTCTAAATATGAGTATGATGAAAAAGAAAGAGTCCTAAGAATACCGGGAATTCCAACCGGTATATATGATTCAAGACTAACCAGTATTTATCCGATTAAAGCAATTAATAAAATCAAAAGTTGGAATTTAGATGTTATTCATTCGCAAACTGAATTTGCCATCGGCACCTTTGCCAGACTATTTGCTAAACAATATAATATTCCAATTGTCCATACATATCATACAATGTACGAAGATTATGTTCATTATATTACTAAAGGGCATTTCGATAAATCTAGTAAAAAATTACTTGAATATTTAACTAAATTCTACTGTGATAGAACTATTAATGAACTTATTGTTCCAACAAAAAAAGCCTATGACTTATTTAAAAAGAAATATAATGTCGAGCGCAATATTCATATCATTCCAACTGGAATTGAAGTTGAAAGATTTTATAAAGAAAAAATTGATCCTAAAAAAATATCCAAATTAAAAAAACAATATAATATCTCTAGAAAAGATTTTGTCGCTGTCTTTGTCGGAAGAATTGCCGAAGAAAAAAACATCCCATTTTTAATAAACATAACTGAGGACTTGATTAAAAATAGGCCAAACTTCAAACTATTAATTATTGGTGATGGACCAGATAAAGAAGCCTATGAAAAAATGTCTAAAGAAAAAGGGTGTGACAAGAATATAATATTCACTGGTAAAGTTCCTTGGGATGACATTCCAATTTACTATCAACTTGGAACATTTTTCATCTCAGCTTCTCAAAGTGAAACCCAAGGATTAACTATTATCGAAGCCATGGCCGCATCACTTCCTGCACTATGCATTGACGATGAAAGTTTCAGAGATACAGTTGTTGATGATTTAAACGGTTTCTTATTTAAAGATGAAACCTTATGTAAAGAAGTTATTAATAAAATAATGGATGACAAAAAATTGTTAACTAACCTCCAAAATGGTGCTAGAAATAGTGCAGAATTGCATTCATCTAAATACTTTGCCGAAAAAGTCCTAGACGTCTACAAATTAGCCATTAATAATCGTAAACCAGGTTATAAAGAAAAAATCACCAATTTCTTTAAGAAGGTGTTCTCATGAGTAAACTTGTTTTAGCCAATTTAAAAATGTATCAATGTACTAAAGAAGAAGTGAATGATTATATAAATAAATTAAAAGAAGTAAAAAACAAATTTATAGTTTTTCCTTCTGTAATCTATTTAGAAAAATTCATTCAAAATAATTTTATTTGTGGTGTCCAAAATGCTTCTGCTCATAATCCAGGACCATACACTAGTGAAGTTTCGATTCATGCTCTAAAAAACATAGGTGTAAAGTATGTTTTATTAGGCCATAGTGAAGTTAGACAAAATATGGCTGAAGATGATGAACTAATTAATCTTAAAATAAAGCAAGCTTTAGATAACAATTTAAAAGTTGTTTTGTGTATTGGTGAAAACTTAGAAGCTTATAATCAAAGTCTAACTAAAGATATTCTAAAAAATCAAATATATAATGCCTTAAAAAATATAAACGAAGAAGTAATAATTTCTTATGAGCCAGTATGGGCCATTGGTAGTGGGAAAACACCTACCAATAGTGAAATTGAAGATATTGTAAATTATATTAAAAGTTTATTTAATTATAATATAAAAGTATTATACGGCGGTAGTGTGTCAGATAATAACATTGAAACTTTAAATGAAATTCCAAATGTCGATGGTTTTCTAATTGGAAAAGCCGCCACTAAACCAAGTAGTTTAATAAAAATTATAGAAGTTGCTGAAAAGTAGCTTCTATTTTTTTGGAAAAGCCGTTCGACAAAACTAGCTATTTTTTACTCTAGAAAATAGTGTCAATCTTTTGTATAATTTGAATATAGTAAAGGGGAATGAAAATGGAAAGAATAAATATTTTAATGATTGATGATAATATAAACCTAATAGAAATGGTTAAAGAATATTTTAAAGAAAATGATAAAATAAACATCACCTATGAAGCTCATGATGGAGAAGAAGGAATTAACGAAATCACCAAAAATAGTGATAAAATTGATTTAATTATCTTAGATTTAATAATGCCAAACAAAGATGGCATATATGTCTTAAGTGAGATGAAAAAACGTGGCATAAATAAAAAAGTCATTGTTGCCACTAGTTATAATGCAGCCGAAGTAATTAGAGAAGTCTCTGAATTTGGCGTAAGCTATTATATCTTAAAGCCTTTTGACTTAACTGACCTAGAAAAGAGAATCTATGATATTACTAAAAAGGATAAAGGTAATAAAAATATTGACTTTTATACTAGCAACCTTCAAGTTTCAATTACCAAAATGCTTCATGAATTAGGTATACCTTCACATATTAAAGGTTATCAATATATAAGAGAAGCCGTAAACATCATCTTTGAAAATCCATCAGTAATTGGTGGCATCACTAAAGAGTTATACCCAGAGCTAGCTAAAAAATTTAACACCACAACCTCTAGAGTTGAAAGAGCCATAAGACATGCCATTGAAGTAAGTTGGAATAGAGGAAACTTAGACTTCATGGAAGAAATATTTGGTTATAGTGTTGATATTGATAAAGCCAAACCAACAAATTCAGAATTTATGGTTACAATTGCTGATAAATTAAGATTAGATTTCCACCAGGTAAACTAATCTTTTTTCTTTAAAAATAATATCATCCATGTTATAATTAATACAGTAGGTGAGAATATGAAAAATAAAGGATTTACATTAATTGAATTATTAGGTACCATAATTTTACTCGCAATTATTGCCTTGGTAGCTTTACCATCAATTTTAAATGCTTTAAACACATCACAAACAGAAATAGACGAGTCGTATCGTTATGCCGCCATAACTGCCGCAAGAAATTATGTTAATGATAATATGGATTCTTATCCTAAAGCCTTAGAAAATGCGGAAAACGATAAAGAATATGGTGATAGCGGTAATCTTGAAATTCAAATGTTATTAGATGAAGGATATATCACTGATTCCAGCATAAACGAAAAAAACACCTGCGAGATGATGAATGATTATATTAAAGTAACTAGTGATTATAAAAAATATAATTTTGAATATATGGAAGTAGGAGATGAAGGAAGATGCGATTAAAAAATAAAGGTTTTACTTTAACTGAATTGTTAGCCGTCATTGCCATATTAGCCATTATCGCAACTATCACTGTACCAACTGTTATTAATGTCTTACAAGATTCTAGAGAAAATGCTTTTAAAGATAATGCTATGGCCATAAGTAGAGCTGCTCAAAATTATTATGCATCATCTTCTATAACTAAAAGCGTAGATTTACCACTTCTAGTTACTTTTAATGATAAAAAAGAGACCAACAAATACTTCAATAACACTAGTAATGAATGGGAAACATCAAGTGAAAGAATGTTAGATTATACTGGTGAAAATCCAGATAGTGGTAATATCTGTATTAATAAAACCGGTCAAGTATCTATGGCAATTTATAGTGAAAACACATCTTTGTGTGCTACTAAAGAACCGGAAGACAAAACCATTACTACCAAGGAAACCGAACCTGAAAACTGTCTTATAACCGAAGATTCTTGCTTTTAATATCAAAATTACCATCTTATCATGATATATTAATTATCAGAAAGGAAAATATTTATGTGGAAAATAGGCAACATTGAAATAAAAAATAGAGTCGTCCTCGCACCCATGGCCGGTATATCTAATCCCGCCTATATGAAAATCGTTGAAGAAATGGGTTGTGGCTGGGCCATTACTGAACTTATAAGTGCCGAAGCCATTGTTAGAGATAACAAAAAAACCTTTGATATGTTAAATGGTTTTGAAAATTTATCTATGCCTGTTAGTATTCAACTATTTGGTTCTAATCAAGATAGTATAGCTAAGGCAGCCCAAATAATAACTAAAAAATATCCAAAAGCTTTAATTGATATCAACATGGGATGTCCAGTTCCTAAAGTTGCCGTATCTGCTAATGCCGGCAGTGGCCTTTTAAAAGATTCAAATAAAGTCTATGAAATTGTCAAAGCAACAGTAAATGCTGTTAAAACTCCAGTCACCGTTAAAATTAGAAGTGGTTGGGATAGTCACAGTATAAATGCCAAAGAAATTGCTCAAATATGTGAAAAAGCTGGTGCTAAAGCTATTACTATTCATGCTAGAACACGAGCACAAGGATACTCTGGCACTGCTGATTGGAACATTATTAAAGAAGTAAAGCAAAGTGTAAGTATTCCTGTAATTGGAAATGGTGATATTAAAACTCCAGAAGATGCAAAAAAAATGTTAGATATGACAGGTTGCGATGCTGTTATGATAGGAAGAAGTGCCTTAGGTAATCCTTGGATTATAAAAAACACCATTCATTATTTAAAAGCAAACAAATTATTACCACCACCAACCACTAAAGATAAAATAAATATGATAAAAAAACATTTTAATTATCTCTTAAAAATTAAGCCTGAAAAAACCGCACTTTTAGAAATGCGCACTAATACATGTTATTATCTAAAAGGTATTCCAAATACCTCAAACATAAAAAAAGAATTATTTAAAACAATTACTAAAGAAGACTTTCTAAAAGTCATAGACCAAATAAAAACCTCTAGCTAACTAAGCTAGGGGTTTCTATCGTAAAAAGTTCACCAGGTGTACAGTTTAAATATAAACAAAATTCCTCAATATACTTAAACGATATCGAAGTTGTCTCACCTCTAATGATTCTATTCAAATTTCTAGAAGTTATATTCATCTTTTGACATAGCCAGTATTTACTCTTTTTTTCTTTTTTCAGTAATTTTTCAATATTTACATTTACCATACGCTCACCACTCCTAACAAAATTGTATCTGATATGGTAAATATAAATAAGATACTTATATTACCCTTGTAAAACATAGCCAAATTATATATAAAAAACTAAAATTAATTTAATTTTTAGTACTAATGCTTGATTTTGTTGCTTAAAATAACCATTCACTTCCTTTACACAATTAAGTGTAATACACTTGCATTAATGAAACAAATGGTTTATAATTATCATAGACAAGACTAGACAAAAAATGATAAAGAAAATAACTATAATTAAAGAAGGGTGAGGAGTAAATGAGGAAAAATAGAAAACAAAGAAATATCATGATTATAAGTTTAGTTGCTGTATTAGTATGTATGGTAGTCGGCTATGCCGCTTTTTCAACAAACCTAAATATATCAGGAACATCAAATATCACAAGTAGTTTTGATGTTAAAATTACGGATATAACAAGTGGTAGTATTGCTGGTAATGCCCAAGACCTAGAAGTTCCAAGACATACCGATACTACTGCTAACTTTAGAGCTGGATTATCAAGCCCAGGAGACAGCATCACTTATGATATAAAAATTGAAAATAATGGAACTTTAGATGCCACAATCAAATTATTAAACTATACCGCAACAAAATCAGATGTTATCAAAGTAACATCTAGTGGTGTTAGAGAAGGACAAGTAATTAAATCAAATGAAGAAAAACACTTATATATAACAGTTACCTTTGATGAAAACTATAATGGTCCTAGTCTTGATGAAACAATTGATGTCGATGTCGATATTGACTATGGACAAGCAACTGGTGATGAACCAATAGTTGGTGATAATTATCTAGTTACATATGATAGTAAAACCAATGGTGGTACCACTGAAAATCAAACTCAAGAAACAGCTATGGGAGCTAATATAGACTTAACAAAAACTGCTACTAAAGAAGGATGGACATTTGTTGGTTGGAACACAGATAAAGATGCTACAACAGGCATGAAAAACTATGAAATGCCAAGTCAAGATATTACTGTATATGCTATATTCTCTAAAGCATTAACAGCTACTTACGTTATGGGAAGTAATGTTCAAAGCATTGGACAAAATAATGATAGTTGTACCATTTATAATAATGGAACATCATGTGAAATAACCTTACCAAGTATCACAGCTGCTCCTACATATGTTGCTGATGGATGGTACAATGGACAATCTAAAATAGGTACTGAAGGAACTAAATATACAATAACTGATAATGTTACTTTAACAGCCAATGCTGTTGTTGATCAAATGTCAGTAACACTTTCAAGTACTGTTACTACTAATAGTATAACTGTAGTAGCTAATGCTACTGCTACAAGTGGAATAAGTAAATATGAATACTCTATAGATGATGGATCACACTGGGTTGATGGAGGAACAGAAAATACTCATACATTCGAAGGATTAACTCAAGAAACAGATTATAATTTAATGGTTAGAGTAACATCTGCAAGTGGATTACAACAAACAGCTAATGGTACTGCAAAAACTGCTACTATACCAACAGCTACATTCACTGAAGAAGGAGTATATCCAAAAACAGTTCATGCCGCTTTACCAGAAGGATGCGGAAGCACTTATACATGTAGTTATGTAAAAGATGATGCAGAACCTGTAACAGTAACTGGCACAACTGCCGATGTATCATTTGATAATCATGGCTCATTAGTTGTATATATTTCAGATGGAGTAACTACTGTTAGTAGCACATATAACGTAAAGATTACACTTACAGCATCTGACTTATCATATGAAAATACTCAAACTCAGCTTCCTTGTGAAGATGCACAATGTGCCTTAGATGAACTAAAGAAAATGTTAAATTAAACATAAAATGACGGGAATAAAAACCGTCATTTTTTTATATACATTTTTAAACAGAGTAATATAAATAAGATACTTGTGTTACCCCTATAAATAGTTTATAATTATTATAGACAATAATAGACAAAACTAGACATATTTACTAATCTATAATAAACATAATAGAAGGGAGTAAACAAATGAAAGAAAAAAATAAAACTATTTTCTAAGAAATATTTAATAGGATTTACATTAGGATTAATTTCAGGAAGTTTAGTAATGGTATATGCGGAGACATACTTTCCATCTAATCAAACAACATATGATAATTCTGCAACTGGAATGACAGCAACCAATGTACAAGGGGCGATAGATGAGCTTTATAATGTTTGTTTTCCACCAAAAAC
>CALVRQ010000105.1 GCA_944358685.1 uncultured Bacilli bacterium | reverse complement strand
CCAGAAACTGGTGATAAGATTGATATGGATGCGGTGTGTGTAGTTATTACTACTGAGAATGGTAGAAAGTATAATTATGTGGTTCAAGATTGTAGTTAGTCTATTTAATGACTAGCTTTTTGTTTTGATTTATGTTATTATTTTCCCTAGGAGTGATTAGTATGTTAAAGCCACATTTAGATGATGCTAAAAAAAGAACGAGAAATGAAGTTAAAATTAAAAAGTATGAAATATCTGAAGATTTAAAGAATTTGGGTTTTGGTAAGACTTATTATGTTAAAACTTATGGATGTCAAATGAATGTTCATGATTCAGAAAATATTAAGGCTATATTAGAAGAGATGAGTTTTAAAGAAGCTGATAGTATGGAAAAGGCTGATTTGATTTTACTTAATACATGTGCGATTAGAGAGAATGCACATAATAAAGTATTTGGTATGATTGGTAGAATTAAACATATGAAGGAAGAAAGGCCTGATATTATAGCTGGAATATGCGGTTGTATGGCTCAAGAAGAAGTTGTGGTTAATGAAATATTAGATAAATTTAGTTTTTTGAATTTTGTGTTTGGAACACATAATATTCATGAACTTCCAGAGATTTTAAATAAGGCGATACATAAAGATAGTATTGAGGTTGAGGTTTATAGTTGTGAAGGTGATATTATCGAGGATATGCCGGCTAAAAGAGATAGTAAATATAAGGCTTTTGTGAATATTATGTATGGTTGTGATAAGTTTTGTACATATTGCATAGTACCTTATACTAGAGGTAAACAGAGAAGTAGACGATTTGGCGATATTATAAGAGAAGTTAAAAATTTAAAGGATAATGGTTATAAAGAAGTTACTTTACTTGGTCAAAATGTTAATGCGTATGGTAAGGATTTGAATTTAGAATACGATATGAGTGATTTACTTGAAGAAGTTGCTAAAACTGGTATTGATAGGATTCGTTTTGTAACTTCACATCCTTGGGATTTTACGGATAAGATGATAGAAGTTATCAGCAAATATCCGAATATTATGCCTTATATTCATTTGCCCTTACAATCTGGCTCTGATAGAATACTTAAGTTAATGGGCAGGAGGTATACTAAGGAGTCTTATTTAGAGTTATTTAATAAGATTAAGAAAACAGTGCCTGGGGTTAGTATTACAACAGATATTATTGTTGGTTTTCCTGGTGAGACAGAAGATGATTTTGAAGATACTTTGGACGTAGTTAATATTTGTAAGTATGATTCGGCATTTACTTTTATTTTTTCACCTAGAGAGGGAACGCCAGCAGCTAAAATGAAAGATGATACACCGCTTTCAGTTAAAGAAGATAGATTACATAGATTAAATGAGCTTGTGAATAAGTATGCGAGAGAGGCTAATGAAAAATATTTAGGTAAAGTGGTTCCAGTATTATTAGAAAGTGTGAGTGAGAAGGATAATAATATGCTGGCGGGATATACGGATACGATGAAACTTGTCAATGTGAAAGCACCTAAAGAGATGTTAGGTGAGATAGTTAATG
The DNA here is from genome assembly GCA_944358685.1 of uncultured Bacilli bacterium. Next base: position 5,624 of record CALVRQ010000105.1, on the reverse strand, counting down.
TTAAAATTACGGATGTTAAAACATGGAGTATGGATGGGGAAATAGCTTAAGGCTATTTTTTTCTACTTGTAAAAATTTTGTTATTTTGGTATTATTGATGTAAAGAGTAGGAGATAATATTATGAGTAATATTTCAAATAATAAGAATAAATTAAGGGAATTTGTGGAAAAGGTTGAAAATAATACTAATGATGCTTTGGAAGATTCTTTGATGGACGATGATGCAAAACAAGAAAATTTTGATGTTGATTATACAGATATTGTGAGAAATAGTACTAAGGCTAAGATGTCTAAGTTACCATGGCTTATATCAATATTTTTGATTTTGATTATTGCGATTATTCTTTGTTTGATGTTTTTTAGGAATAATCCTAAGACATTATTTACACAGACAGTTGATGGTTTGTTTAGTTATTTAGAAAGTAATATTGATGAGAATGTTTATGATGTAATTGATGGGAATATTAGTTTAAATTTGAATTTTAATGGTGATGATGAAGTTTTAAAAAATTTGAGTGGGACATCTTTCGATATAGATTATGTTAAGGATAATTCTAGTTCGCAATTTTATGCGGATGTAGAAGCTAGTAGTGATGGAGTAATTCCAGTTACTTTGTATAGTAATGGAAGTAATACTTATTTTTCGGTATCATCTCTTTCTGAGAAGTATATTAGAATGAATAGTAATCCTTTGAGTTATTTTATTGGTGGTAGTGATACTTCAATTATTTTAAAGGGAGTTAATCAAGCTATTGATACAGTTGTGGCAGATGAGAAGATATATGGTAGTAAAGAGGATGTCGATGTTGATGGGGAGACTTTAAAAGCTTACAAGATGACTTTGACTGTTGATAGTAAAAATAGAGATAGGGTAGCTGAAAATTTTATTAATACTTTGAAAGCTAATGATGAGCTTACTAGAGTTTTGGCTTCGATGAGAGGTGTTAGTGAAGCGGATATTAGAAAATCTATTGAAAATTATTTACCTAAAATAAAGGATGCGCTTGTACGTCATGATAAATTAGAAATTTCTTTGTATATCAATAATAAAACAAATGAGTTTGTAAAAATGGATATGAATAGTAATTATGTTTCAGCAAGTTTGATAAGTAATGGAGATAATAAATATTCTTATAGTATATCTAATAAAGATGATTCTACTTTGACTAATGGTGAATTTTCATTTTCAGTAAACGATAGTAAGACGAAGTATACAGTTAATTTTAGTTATAAGAAAACTTTAGATAATAAAGTGATTTCTGGAAGTAATATTGATTTAAAATATACTAGTAAAAAGTCAACTAGTTTTAAGGACCCTTCAGTTATAGAAAATATACAAAATAATCAGATGAGTGAGATTGAAAAATTTGATTTTTATTCGAAGTTACTTTCTAATCCTAGTTTTAGTAAGTTTTTACCGATAGTTCAAAAAATGGTTTAGGCCATTTTTTTGTGTACTTTTTTGGGTAAGAAGCATATTCTAAAGTGAGGGGTGATAAAGTGGCATCATATAAAGAAATAGTAACCAAGGCAATAATTGGTAAAGGAAAGAAACATTTTAAAAATAATTATACATTAAAAGCGGAACATACACCTTCAACCGTGCTTGGGTGCTGGGTTATTAATCACAAGTTTAAAGGATATAAATCTGGGGATAAAATAGGCGTTGATGGGTCATTTGATATTAATATTTGGTATTCTTACGATAATGATAGTAAGACGACGGTTATTAATGAAAAAATTGAATATAATGATTTGTTTAATGTAAGACTTAGAGAAAATGCGGATTTATCTGGAGATACTGATATTATTGTGAGGTCATTGAAACAACCAACGTGCTCAGGAGTTAATATTCAAGATGATAATGTTATATCATTTAATATTGAAAAGGAACTTGGAGTGGAAATTGTTGGTGAGACTAAAGTAAAAATTGCGGTTGAAGATGATGAAGAGCCTTGGGATGAGATAGTCGATGATGTAGATGAAGATACTTTGAAGGAAATTGATGAAAAAGTATCTGAAGATTATTTGAAATAGGTGCGAATTTTCGCACTTTTTTGGTATAATTTATTTAGGGTGGTGTTTAATGACAAAGTTATATTTAATTAGGCATGCTTTTACGCCGGCAAATAATGCGAGTTATAATAATCAGGAAGGTTTATGGAAGATTGCGAAAGATAAAGATATGCCTATCGAAAAGGAATATGGCGTAAAACAGGCTTTAGAGTTAGGTGGGTTTTTAGGTAGACTGAAAGGTAAAATTCTTATTTATGTGAGCCCATATTATAGAGTTAGGCAGACTTTGGGTTATGCTTTATTTAATATGTGTGGCGATTATGATATTAGGGTATTAGATGAGTTACATGAGTTTAATTCAGGGGTTCATTATGCACATACGATAGATGAGGTTTTGAGAATGTATCCTGAGAGTAGGAAATATTTTGATGATGCGAAGAAGAATTTGGAAAGTGCTGTTTATACTGGTGGTGAAAGCCGTAATATGGTTAAAGCTAGAGTTAAAGGTGTGGCACTTATGTTAAAAGATAAGGTTAGTGAATGTGAATATGATTATATTTTTGTGTTTGGTCATGGTATGACAAATAGATATATTTATTACCATCTTACTGGTGATGTTTTGGATCATGATATGAAAAATGGTGAGGTTTTATCGGTTACTGATAAGAAAAGTATTTTTTTACCAAAGACATTTGTGCCTAAGGGATTTATGGTTAATATTTCAGAATATATTAATGATTAATTGGAGAATTTATGACAAATATATATTTAATTAGACATGGTTTTACACCAGCAAATAATGCGAATTATAATCGTCAAAGAGGGATTAGAGAGATTGCAGAAGATAGTGATATGCCACTTGAGAGAGAGTATGGAGTAAAGCAAGCCAGAGAGGTTGGGGAGTTTTTAAATTCTTTAATTTGTGGAAAAACACTTGTTTTTGTAAGTCCTTATAGAAGAACTTTAGAGACTTTTAAATATGCCTGTGAAGTTATGAATGGTGATTTAGAAGTTAGTGTTGATGAGAGAATTAGAGAAATTGATTCTGGTGTGCATTATGCAAGAGTGGCATCAGATGTTTTTAGGGATTTTCCGGAGACACGTGAATTTTTTGATTCTAGAGATACATCTTTAGCTGATGTGGTTCCATTTTATGGTGGTGAGAGTCAAAAGGATGTTAGAGATAGAGTGGCTAGTTTTGCTTATGATGTACAGATGATTAGTGAAAGTGAGTATTATGATAATATTTTGATTTTTACACATGGAGTAGCTATGAAGTGGATATATTATTGGCTTAGTGAAGGGAAAAAATTGAAGTTTGGTATTAAAAATTGTGAGGTTATAAAAGCTAGTGGTGATGATATTGGGAAATCTTTATTTATTCCTGTTGCTTACGTTCCTAAAGGATTTGTGATTGATATTCCAAGATATATTGATTTGGTTAATAATGAATTAGAGAAAGATGATGTTAAATCTTTGAGAAAGGTGTTAACAAAAAAAGGTTGACATATATTATTTTATATGGTAGAATTATTTTCAGAAATGGAGGGATATTATGGCAGTTAAATTAAGACTTTTAAGAATGGGCGCTAAAAGAAAACCATTTTACCGTATTGTTGCTGCTGATTCAAGAGTAAAAAGAGATGGTAAGTATATTGAACTTGTTGGTACTTATAATCCAGTTACTGATCCAGCAGAAATTAATATAAAAGAAGAAGTTGCTTTAAAATGGCTTAATAATGGAGCAATCCCTACTGATAAGGTTAAGAGTTTATTTAGTAAAAAAAAAATTAATAAAAAATTCCATGATATGAAATTTTCAAAGGAAAGTAAATAATTATGGAACTTGGGAATTTAACAGAGTTTTTGGTTAAAAGTTTAGTCAAAAATCCTGATATGGTATCAGTTAAAGCGTTTGATGATGAAGATAAAATTACAATTGAGGTTTTAGTTAGTTCTGAAGATATGGGACGAGTAATTGGTAAAAAAGGAATGATAGTGAATGCTATTAGGACTATTGTTCAAGCAAGTAGTTATCTTAATCATGAAAAGCATGCGGTTATTAACATAGATTCTTTTTAGGTCTATGTTTTTCTTTACTATTTTTTTTCTTTGTGATACTATTATAATAGTGGAGGGAACTCATGAAAAATAAAGGTTTTACATTAATTGAATTACTAGCAGTTATTGTTATTTTGGCTATTGTTTTACTTATTATTATGCCAAATGTGACTGGAATTTTAAATAGAACACAAAATAGATTAAATGATGAGCAAGAAAGAGCGGTATTAAATGCGGCTCAGCAATGGGGAGTTAGTAATCTATCGCATGAGGATGATAAAGTATTTTATGATGGTAATGAGATTACTTATATTACTTTGGAGGAATTACAAAATTCAGGTTATTTAGAGGATAAGGCAATTAAAGATTTGACTGATAGAGGTGATGTTCCTTTGGATACGAAGATATGTATTACTTATGCTAATTATCAATTTGTGTATGAATATGAAGGAGATTGCTGATATGAAAAAAGGATTTACATTGATTGAACTTTTAGTAGTTATTGCTTTACTTGGTATTTTGGCAGTTATGGTTTCAACTTCAATAATTAGAATTATGAGTGATTCTAAGGAGTCTCTTTCAGATACGCAGATTAATACAATTGAAGATGCGGCTGAGAGATGGGGAACAATTAATGTTGATAAATTACCTTTAGATGATTCAGCTTATAAACTCGATGTTCAGACTTTAGCTGATGATGGATTTATTGATAGTGGTGATTTAAAAGATCCTAGTAATAGTTCTGATTTATGTGGATATGTGGAGATTAAGTTTGATATGGAAAAGAATCAATATAAATATAATTTTGTAAAAGAAGATTGTTAAAAATTGTGATAAAAAAAGTTTTACGACATATTTTTTAGTAGAGGCGATGTTATGAAAAAAATATTAGTAATTCTTTTTTTATTTTTATTTTCAGTAACTAGTATAGATAGTGTTTTAGCTGATGATGATTTAAAGTTAGCTGAAAGTGCGAAGTCAGCTATTTTGATTGAAGCGAGTACTGGTAAGATTTTGTTTGAAAAAAATGCGGATGAAAAGTTACATCCAGCTAGTATGACGAAGATGATGAGTATGTTACTTATAATTGAAGCTATTGAAGATGGGGTTATTTCATGGGATCAAGAGGTAACAGTTAGTGAGAATGCGTCTAGTATGGGTGGTAGTCAAATTTTGTTAGAAACAGGAGAAAAAATGGTTGTTCGGGATTTATTTAAAGGTGTGGCTATTGCTTCTGGTAATGATGTTGTAGTAGTCAAAAAGCAGTTGCAAGTTATAAGAGAAGAAATAACAATATAACTACTTTAAAACCTTATATTTTAAAGTATTATTATAAATTGTATATGTGAGTCAAAATGTTGACTCTTTTTGTTTGGAGGTAAATTATAGGATTATTCTCTGCTGAATATTAAAAAACTTCTTTTCTTAATATAAATATTATTTATAGTATATAAAGATTTAGGATATTTATTAAATTATCTATTAAGATTATAATTAAAAATGAGGTGATACAATGCCTAAATTAATAGATTTACATATTCATTCTC
>CALVRQ010000104.1 GCA_944358685.1 uncultured Bacilli bacterium | reverse complement strand
CTAATTTTTGTCTTTTTTTTCTATTTTTATATCATTTCTTTATTGTATTTACTACATGTCAATAGTTTTTTCTATATTTTTTTATGTTTCTATCCTGGTGATAAAGTGAGTGAGTCTTGAAAACAAATTAATTTTGTGTTATGATGTATGTAGATGAGAGAAATCTCATAAAATAAAAAATGGAATACTTAACAAGCCAAAGTTGAGTACTCGCCAATATAGGGTTGCACTTAATCTACTGATGAAAGTAAATTGAGTGCTTTTTCTTTTTATAATTCATTATTTTAACAATAAAATTATAAGTAGAAGGATGATAATGATTAAAGCAGAAATTAGTAAATCTTTTTTAGTCATTTCATCACCTCCTTTCGGAGGCAAGCACTCAACTGTTAATGTATCCCCTATGTGCATTATATAATATAACTATTCGTTATACAAACGAACATTTATGAAAAGTTTGATTGATTTGGAATAAAATTAGAGGTATGTTTCAGGTGATTATATGCGTTTTCTTTGCATTATAATAAAGTAAGTGATTAAATGATTTATATTATAGGAGATATGGGAGATTCTAAGGAGACATTAAGATTTTGTTTGCTTAATAAAATTTTAGCCTTATTGAAAATAAATTAATTTTATGTTATGATGTATGTAGATGAGAGAAATCTCATAAAATAAAAAAGGGGAACATTTAGTTTTGCAAGTGAATGTCGCCTCTAAAAAAGTGGTTTGACACTCATTCTAGTTGGTGAGTGTCTATTTTTTTATTGCTAAGACCAGTAAGGTAGATAGCAGCAAAATGATAGAAATGAGGTTTAAAAACTTCAAAATGAAAGTTTTTGTTTTCATTAATATCTACCTCCTTTCCGTTTCAAGAATGGAGGGCGACACTCACATTAAATGCTCCTAATAAAATTATATAGTATAACTATTCGTTATACAAACGAACATTTATGAAAAGTTTGATTAATTTGGAATAAAATTAGAGGTATGTTATAATTTATTTAGAAGGTGATTATATGCATTTCCTTAAGAGTTTTGGGGCAGGTTTATTTTCTTTGCTATTTGGGGTGATTTTGGTTGCGACGGTGTGTGTTTTTAATATAAGTGCTTTTGCAACTAAGGATAATATTGTGAAAAGTATGGAAAATACTGATTTGCTTACAAATGTTAAAAAAATAAGAAATAGTGGCAGTAGTGAAGGAAACAATGGTGTTTCGCAAATTATTGATGAGATGTATTCTTTGGCTTCACAATTTTCAGTATCTGAAGAAGTTGTCGATAGTATTATTGATTCTAAGATAACTAAACAAATAATTGGCGATGCAGTTGGTAATGTAACCGATTATGTAGTTAATGGTAAGGAAACTAAAGCATTTTCAGAAGATGATGTTTACAATCTAATTAATGATAATTTAGATGAAATATTGGAATCTAGTAATGTTTCGATAGATGAAGGACAAAAGGAAAAATTTTTAAGAGAGGTTAAGAAACAACTTCCAGATATTGTGGAAGTAATACCTACTTCTGAAAGTTTAGCTAATAGTGGACATAATTTTGAGATAAATATGGTACAGGAGTTTTTTGGTACTGAAGTTAAAGTGATATTATGTGTGGGATTAGTTATTAGTTGTGTTATTGTAATAGTTTTAAAAAGAAAGAATTTCGAATGGTGTGCGGATTTAGGAGTTACATCACTTATTTCTGGATTAGTTATTATGGGGATATCTTTATTAGTACCAAGTGTAGTGGTGGATATGATTGGTACAACTGACCTTTCATTATTCGCATCATCAATAACAGATATTTTAACTAAACCAATTTTATATAGTGGTATTGGAGTTTTAGCATTTGCAATTATTCTACTTATATTTTATAAAGTTATGGAAAAAAGAAGTGTGAAAAAGATAAAAAGTTAGACATTTATTTGTTTAACTTTTTATTTTTTTGAAGGAAATAAGAAATAAATGCCGTATGTTTATATATGAAGGGGCTTAGAAGGGAGAAAGTATGTCTAAAACAAAAATTAAACCAATAGTAAAAAATTCTGATGAACTTATGAATTCGATGTATGATACGCCATTTAAAGCTATTGTTCAAAATTCTAAATTTAGAAAGTTACTATCTATGATAATTAGTAATGTGACTTTATATTCTGAAAGTTATATCTATGAAAATTTAAAATTTTTAAATACGGAATTGCCGGCCGAAAATAATAAAGAGAGAAAAAAGATAACGGATATTTTAGCTAGTATTAAAGGTAATATTATAAATATAGAAGCTAATAAGAGTGCGGAAGCAAATAAGTTAGTTAAAAATAATTTGTATCATCATAAAATAGCCTATGGGAAATATTTTTCTGGTGATGATATAGATAATATAGATATTATCCAGTTAAATTTTAATGTTATGAATAGATTTGATGATAGATTATTTATTGAGTTTAAAATGAAAGATGAAACAGGTAAGTTTACCGATGAAGAAAATTTTAGAAGAATTCACATAAATATGGCCAAACCTTTAGAAAAATATTATAATAATGGTATAAAAAGTTTATCTAAGTTAGAAAAAGTATTAGTGATGTTTCAAATTATTAGTAAAAAAGAACTTAGAGAAATAGCTAAAGGAGATGAGGATTTAGAAAATATGGCGGATATAATTGAAGATTTAAACGAAGATGAAGAAATTATTGGACAATATGACAAAGAGAAAATGGATGCATGGATGAATAGAGTAGGCCTTAAACAAGCTAGGAAAGAGGGGCTTGAACAAGGTTCAAATAATAAAGCTAAAGAGATAGCTTTAAACATGCTTAAGAAAAATATGAATATTGAAGATATTTTAGAAATTACTGGTTTATCAGAAAAAGACATTGAAAAAATAAAATCTGAGGAAAATTGATTCTTCAGATTTTTTATATATAAGGAAAGTGCATTTATAGAATGGATAAAAAAATCACCTAAAAAATAGGTGATGAAAAATATGAACATGCCAAAAAGAATAACATCAGTTATTTTTTAAAAACGATGAAGGAATAGC
>CALVRQ010000103.1 GCA_944358685.1 uncultured Bacilli bacterium | reverse complement strand
GGGGTAAATATAGCTTTAAATACTTGATCATTTGTCGCTTTATAAAACTTTTTTTCTTTTAACTTTGTCATAACCTCTCCTTTCAGAAAAGTAATATATACAAAGTAAAGAAAGTAGGCAAATGATTAATTTCAGGTTTTGAACATACTTAATATACCCAATTTCAGATTTTTGTTATATAAAATTTTAGTTTTTGTATGTGTTTTTTTACTAATTTGGAAAATTGATAGTTTTTAATTTTTTTTCAAAAGCATATATTCTAATATGAAAAAAAATATCTTCTTAAAATCAGTTATCTTACTTTTAATCGGCGGATTTTTAACTAAAATTATAAGCATGTTTATAAAAATAGTTTTAGCACGACTAATTGGCACCGAAGGCATGGGAATATATATGTTAATATCCCCTACTTTCATCATGCTTATGGCTTTAGCACAGTTAGGCTTCCCAGTAGCCATCAGTAAATTAGTCGCCGAAGATAATAAAAACAATAAAAACCTAGTTTTTTCTGTTATTCCAATATCATTAGCTTTAAACATCGTAATAATTATTCTACTATTCCTAACCGCAGGATATATATCACACACTCTGCTTAATGAAGATAGGTGCTACTGGGCTATAATATGTATTGGATTCGTCCTACCATTTATCAGTATATCAAGTATTCTAAGAGGATATTTTTTCGGTAAACAACAAATGTTTCCGCATGTTTTATCAAATGTCACTGAAGACTTTGTTAGATTAATCGCTATCATAATTGGAATTCCTATTTTTTTAAAACTAGGTATAGAATATGCTGTAGCTTTTATCGTCTTAACAAATGTCATAAGCGAATTAACATCAATCTTTGTTCTATTTTTCTTTATCCCAAAAAACTTTAAAATAACCAAACAAGATTTAAAACCAAATAAAGGAAATATTAAAGAAGTATTTTCTATTGGCATACCAACCACCATGAGTAGAATCATCGGTTCTATAGGTGCATTTTTAGAACCTATCATATTAACCTATGGACTTATCAAAAGTGGATATTCAAATAATTTTATTGTTAATGAATATGGAGTTATCAATGGTTATGTTATGCCACTAATATTACTTCCATCATTCTTCACCGGAGCCATTTCTCAAGCTCTAATACCAAATATTTCTAAAGCTCATAGTAGAAAACACTATAAATATGTTTGGAATAAAATTAAATTAGCCATTTTTATATCCTTACTAATTGGTATTCCCGCTACCATAATATTTGAGTTAATTCCAGGAATACCAATGAAATTAATTTATAATACAACCATCGGTACCAATTACATTAAAATATTAGCCCCAATCGCCCTCTTACATTATATCCAAGCCCCTCTAACCGCTTCACTTCAAGCTATGGGTAAAGCCAAAGAAGCCATGCGTGGAACCTTAATTGGTACCATAGTTAGAACCATAACATTATTTATTCTTTGCTTCTCTCATATTGGATTATGGTCCTTAGTATGGGCAACTGGTATAAATATAATTATCGTCACCCTTCATCAATATAAACATGTCAAAAAAGCCTTAAATATATAAAAGCATACCTTAAAGAAGTATGCTTTTATTAGTTAACCCAAAGTATATGGATTACTTTGAGACCCATCACCTCCTGTGATTTGTACATTTGTGTTTAGATATAAGACTGGACGGACGCCGTAAGAGCCGGTCACTTGGTTGCCAACGTCGACAAAGCCAGAACTGATCAAACGGGCCGCAGTGGAACCATTACCGGCATCAGGCGTCTGTAACCATTCAGTTACTCCTGATAAGTAATCACTGTTTTTACAACTACCATCATAGACATTAAGTGCGGTTGATAAACAACTACTTCCTGCCGCATATCCATAATCATCTGGATACATTAATCCTATATATTGTGTTGTACTTGCTGGATTTCCACTATATACTTGACTGCTATCTCTTTCGGCATTATAGTAACCACTTGCTGTTAAGGTTCTATAATTACTACCTGTTGCTCCTCCCAAATAATACGTTTCCTCTGATATCATATTTTTATATGTTCCATCTATACTATTATAGTATTCCCCATTCAAATAACTCTTTAATGATGCATTATTCCAATTATTGTTATAAGTTGAATTCCATTGCATATCTCCTATACTTTCATTTCTGATTATTTTTATTTTTCCATCTATTACTCCTAGTATTCTCCATAATTCATTATTAAAGCTAACATAATTATTTGGAGTTGCACCATAATATCTGATATCTCCATGCTCATCTTCATATAATTCATCTGGATTACTTGGTAACAAGTCAGTTATAGTATCTGAAGCTGATGGTTCCTCTGTACATGTTTTATAAAGCTCGTCGATTGCTCCTTGAACATTATTTGATTCTAACCCACTTGTCCCATTATCATATATAACTTCATTACTTGGAAAAGTAACTACCGCATACACTGCAACTCCACTTATTATAAGACCGCCTATTACAAATCCTATTATATTTGTCTTGATATATTGGTTCTTTTTCTCTTTCATTTTTGCCTCTCCTATCCTATCCATATCCAAGATATCACAAAAAAAAAAAAAAAAACAAGTAATATTTTCGATAAATCACTTGTTTCTCTTTCATTTTACAATAACATTTTTAAAAACTATTTTACTAAATTCTTATAATAATTAAATCTCTTAATAGCTTCTTCCTTATTAGCCTTAAGCATCACATCTGCATTCTCTGGATTCACCGTCTTAAGCATACTATATCTAGTTTGATTACTTAAAAATTCTTCATATAAACTAAAATCAGGATTAGGACTATCTAAAGTAAATTTATCATTACTTCCATCATATCTAAATATTGGAAAATATCCACATTTAGTAGCTAAAGCTTCTTCCTCTACCGAACAGCCCATACCAGCCTTAATACCATGAGATATACAAGGACAGTACGCAATTATAATTGACGGTCCATCATGCTTAATCGCCTCATTAAAAGCCTTTATCGTCTGCATCATATTTGCCCCTAATGACACCTGCGCTACATAAACATTAGGGTAAGACAAAGCAATACGTGCTAAATCTTTTTTATAATTCTTCTTACCATGAGCCGCAAACTGAGCAACCATTCCTTCTGGTGTCGACTTAGAAGCCTGACCACCAGTATTAGAATAAACTTGAGTATCCAAAACTAAAATATTAATATTATCACCACTAGAAAGTACGTGATCAATTCCGCCAAAGCCAATATCATAAGCCCAGCCATCGCCACCGATAGCCCACACATTTTTAGCTACTATATAATTCTTAAGCTCTTTCAATCTAGGATGTTTTTCATAATTGATTTTTAAAGCAACTTCCTTAGTAATATCATAATCATTAGAATTATTAAGCCATTTAGAGAACAATTCATCTTTATGTTTAAGCATATACTCTCTAACCATATTATGACCATACTCAAAACCACTTAATATACCATAACCAAATTCCGCATTATCCTCAAATAAACTATTAACCCAAGGGACACTATATGGAGCATTTGGTAATTCCCCTCCATAAATAGAAGAACATCCGGTCGCATTCGCAATCACTAAATTATCTGAAGAAAGCTGAGTTAATAATTTAATATAAGCTGTCTCTCCACATCCTGCACAAGCTCCGTGAAAAGCAAATTTCGGTTTTTGTAATTGACTACCCTTAATCGTTTCTTTCTTAAAACTATCCTTCACACTAACATTATTAACTAAATAGTCAAACACCATATCATTTTTACTATCAGTAAGCTTACCAAAAGCCAAAGCCTTATTTCCTTTTAACCCAGGGCAAGTATTAATACATACACCACATCCTGTACAATTCTTAGCCGAAATAGCAATCACATAATAATGATTAGGTGCACCCAAAGCTGGTTTGCATTTATCTTTTACATAATCTGGAGCTTTAGCATATTCCTCTTCATTAAGTAAAAATGGACGAATAACACCATGAGGACAAACAAGCGAACACATACTACACTGAATGCAGTTTTCTTTTATCCATTCAGGAACAAACTCTGAAATGTTCTGCATCTCCGGCTCCGTATGAATAAAGCTACCATCTTCATAACCTTTAAAATCAGACACTTTTAAACTATTACCTTTTCTATGAGCCAAAGCATCGTAAATACTATCAACTTTAAAACTTAATTCCTCCTCTAAATCATCGAGTTCTACTTTTCTAAGTGAAACATCTCTAAGCGCTTCTATATTATTAATAGCAACTTCCTTACTCTTAACCCCAAACTTGCGCATAACGTAATCCTCAAGTTCTAAAGTCGCCTTATCTTCATCTACACCATCTATTAACTTAAATATAGCCTTCTCCATAATCATACTAATTTTCATACCTAAATTATGCTTTCTTGCAATCGCATCTGCATCTACCCTATAAACTGTAATATTATTATCCTTTAAAAATCTTTTATATGGATTTAAAGCGTCTAAAAGTTTATCATCACTCATAGCTGTATTTATCAAAAGTGTTCCATCTTTCTTAAGATTACTAATTGCGTCAAAAATAGATAAATAAGTATCCTTAGAGATAACCACCAACTTCGGATTATGTACAAAATATGTCGAACCAATAGGCTTATCGGAAAATCTCAAATGACTACAAGTAACCCCACCAGACTTCTTTGAATCATACTCAAAATAACCTTGAACATACATATTATTACCTATAGTACTAAGTAATGATTTGCTACAGCTAACCATTCCATCACTACCATATCCATAAATCAAAACTTCCGTACTATTACTTATATCAATATCTTCATAAATCAAAGATAAATTAGTCACATCATCATCTATACCAATCGTAAACTCATCTTTAGGATTGTCAAGCATATCATAAACAGCCTTAATCATACCAGGAGTAGTATCTTTACTAGATAATCCATAACGTCCATGACATATTTTCAAATTTCTTTCCTTCAAACTACTTACAACATCTAAATATAAAGGCTCTCCTTCACTTCCAGCTTCCTTAGTCCTATCAAGCACTGCAATCTTTGAAACACTATCCGGTAAAACACTAAGTAAATATTGAGAACTAAAAGGTCTATATAAATGAACCTCAATTAAACCAATCTCTTCATCACTATAATCTATATACTCCTTAATCGTCTCACAAACAGAACCCATTGCCACAATAACCTTTGAAGCATTTAAACTACCATAATAATTAAATGGTTTATAATTAGTTCCCGCTAATTTATTTATTTTATCCATATAATCACTAACAACATCCGGAATATTCAAATAAAACCTATTACGTGATTCCATCTCTTGAAAATAAATATCACCATTTTGATTAGTTCCTCTAGTCACCGGTTTATCACTATTTAATGCCCTACTTCTAAACTTTTCTAATTTATCCCTTGGAATAAGATTTTTAATATTATCACTATCTAAAATACTTATCTTATTAAGTTCATGACTTGTTCTAAAGCCATCAAAGAAATGTAAAAACGGTAAAGAAGACTCTATACTAGCTAAATGACTCACTAAAGACAAATGATAAACATCTTGAACCGAAGAAGAAGCAAGCATACAAAAACCAGTAGCTCTTGTCGCATATATATCTTGGTGATCACCAAAAATACTAAGCGCATGAGTAGCTAAAGACCTAGCTGCCACATGAATTACACAAGGAAGCATCTCGCCAGCAATCTTATACATATCAGGTATCATCAACAGTAATCCCTGACTAGCTGTATAAGTTGAAGCTAAAACACCCGTTTGTAAAATACCATGAACAAGTCCAATAGCCCCAGCTTCACTTTGCATCTCCACAACTTTAGGTACTAATCCAAATATATTTTTCTTACCATCACTAGACCACTTATCTATAAGCTCCGGCATTGGACTAGAAGGTGTAATTGGATATATTCCAAGTACCTCGCTAAATAAATACGAAGCCTGCACGCAAGCTTCATTACCATCACAAATTATTTTTTTCATACTCATGCCTCCTACTCATGGCAATCCTCATCAGGATTAGCAAAATTAACTGTATAATCAAAATCACTACCATTATTACTTGTTATAATCACACTAACATCAGATTCTATATAAGGTTTATCAGTCATTGGATTTACCAAATCTTTTTCAATATAACCACCTTTAATTGTCTGACCATTAACTGTACCACCACCATCTAAAACCTGAACTGGAATTACTGTCTGACCAGAAGCTGCCGGTAACAAATCAGGATAATCAATCACTAACGTCTTAGCTCCTTCAATTAAATTAGTCCTTTGCACCATACAAGTATCATAACGACTTTCTCTTAAATTACTATCAATCGCCGTAAAAGCAATAAGTCCTAAAATACTCAAAATAACAATAACTCCAAGCAACTCAGCTAAAGTAAATCCATTACGTAAAGCTCTTTTCAACTTATAAACTTGACTTTGATAATTGTCACTATTAGTAATAAAAGAACCCGCAACAACTATATCAGCATCACGAACATAACGAATAGTTGTATCATTAATTCCACCATCAACCTCTATCACATAAGATAAATTATTATCCTCACGATACTTTAAAACAATATTTAACCTATCCGTAATATCAATAAAAGTCTGTCCACCAGCTCCAGCTTTCACACTCATAATAAGTACTAAATCAACCAAATCTAAATATGGATAAAGTTTATCAATATCAGTTGCCGGATTAATTGCAATTCCAACTTTAATTCCCTTATCATGAATATAATTAATAATATCCAAAGCATCTATAGAAGCCTCTAAATGAAAAGTAATATAACTAGGATTCAAAATAGCCACTTCATCAATATATTTTTTTAAATTTCTAACCATCAAATGCACGTCAAAAGGTTTATCTAAACTTAAAACAGTCTCTTTCATTTTTTCTATAGGCAAAGTTTTCTTCTCCGTAAACTTTCCATCCATCACATCAAAATGAATCATATCACAAACTCGGTCTAAAGTCTTTATCCTATCAAAATCATCTTGAATCTTCAAAAAAGAACCTGCAATCTTAACCATTTAATAATCACCTCATTTTAGGAAATTTATATAATTTTCATATCTACTTTTTAAAATTGCCCCATCATAAACCTTTTCCTTAACCTTACATTTTTTCTCATGAATGTGAAAACAATCTCTAAACTGACATTCATCTCTATATAAATTAAACTCGATAAAATTATCGCGAATATCTTCCTTACTCATACCCGTAAAATCCAAAGCAGAAAATCCCGGTGTATCCGCTACCAAGCCACCACATAACTCTATTAATTCTGTATGTCTAGTAGTGTGTTTCCCTCTATTTAAAGCAAGAGAAATCTCCCCTGTTTTCAAATTCAAATTAGGGTTTATTCTATTAAGCAGCGTCGATTTACCAGCCCCACTTTGTCCAGCAAATACACATACTTTACCATAAAATATTTCTTTAATTGAAGAAATATCATCATTCATATAAACCTCATAACCAATTTTCTTATAATAATCAATTATCGGCTTAATTTCATTCATCTCATCTTTACTAAGTAAATCAGCTTTCGTAAATATAATAACTGGTCTAACCCTATTATACTCACATATAACTAAAAACTTATCAAGTAAATTTGAAGAAAAATCTGGTTTCTTTAAACTAGTAATAATTAGTAATATATCAACATTTGCAACTACAGGTCTATAAAGCTCATTCTTTCTAGGTAATATTTCTAAAATATATTTATTTTCTTCATCAAAGAGAACCTCATCACCAGTTTTTGGCGAAAGGCCAAGGTTCCTAAACTTCCCCCTAGCCTTACACACATATAAACCATCTAAACTTTTTACTGTATAATCATTACTAATTTGCTTAATTATTTTTCCCTGCATTTACTCAATATCTCCAGTATCACTAGGTTCTGTTTCAGGAGTTGTTTGTACTGGATTTTTAACAACTTTTATTCTTAAATTAGCTCCCTTACTAACCTTACTACCAGCCGCCATATTTTGATATATAACTGCACCATCAGATTTAGTCTGATCCTCTACCTCAGTAACATTTAAAGTAAGACCATTTTCATCACAAAACTTTTGAACATCTTCTCTTGTATAAGTTCCATCAGTAAAATTAGGATAACTTACATAAATATTTGGAATAACAAAAGTAATTGTATCACCGTCGCCAAGTTTAGTACCAGGCTCTACATCTTGTTCCAAAATTGTATTTTCTTCAACATTTTCACTAGCCGAAACATCTTTAAAATCACTCAAAACTCTAATTCCCGCATCTTCAAGTTCCTCTTTAACCTTGTCAAAATCTTCGCCAGTATAATCATCTATCTCAATCTTTTCTGAACCACTAGACACAATAAGTGATATTTCAGAGCCCTCTTTCAAACTCTCTCCTATCTCAGGATCAGTTCCAATAACCTTACCTTCATCGACATCATCACTAGCTTCTTTCTTAGTTTTACCACTAACTTCAAAACCTTTATCTTCCAAAGTACTTTCGGCTTGCTCAACCGTCATACCCTTAACATCTGGAATTTCAATATCCGGTTTATCAGAAATCTTTGGCCATACAATAAATACAAATATCAAAGCTGCAATAAGTATTGCCACAATCGTTCCCACCGCAATTAATGCTTTATTCATTCTCTTATCTTTTTTGTTTTCATCTTTTTCGGCATTTCTAGCCGCTCTACCTTGCTTAGGAACTGACTCATCATCCTCAAATCCCTTTTCACGGTATTTATAAACAACCTTAGGCTCATTAAATCTATCTTTATCTAAAGCCGTCTCTAAATCTTCATGCATCTCCCATGCCGAATCATAACGATTCTTAGGATTCTTAGCCGATGCCCTTAAAATAATATTTTCAATAGACTGTGGCATTTCAGGATCATACTCACAAATACTTGGAATAGGCTCATTCATATGTTTAATAGCCACTTCAACTGGATTATCACCTTTAAATGGAACATGCCCTGTAACAAGCTCATACATTAAAATTCCAAGTGAATATATATCACTCTTCACAGTTGCAGCTCCACCATTAGCTTGCTCAGGCGGTATGTAATAAACTGTTCCCATAACACTATTAGTCTGCGTAAACTCTCCCGCATTTAAAGCAACTGCAATACCAAAATCCATTATCTTAACTCTTCCATCTTCTAAAATAATAACATTTTGTGGTTTAATATCGCGATGAATAATATAACTTTCATGTGCATGCGCTACCGCACTAGTAAGCTGAAGCATTATATCTTGCACTTCTGGTAAAGTTAAACTACCTCTTTTTTTAACAAGTTGCTTCAAAGTAAGACCTTGAACATATTCCATAACAATAAAATATTTACCATCATCTTCTCCAACATCATAAACCTCAACAATATTTGGATCATTAAGTGAACTAGCAGAAATAGCTTCTCTTTGAAAACGTCTTACAAACTTTTCATCTTCGGCCAAATCACCTCTTAAAATCTTAACCGCAACTTTTCTATCCAAAATAGTATCTTGAGCTAAATAAACATTAGCCATTCCACCCTCACCAATAGACCTAATAATTTCATAACGATCATTAATAAGTTGTCCCCTTGTTATCATTTAATTTCCTCCTTCTGTAAATAAGCAACTGAAATATTATCTGTTCCACCACGATTATTAGCTTTATTAATAAGTTTTTGAACCTTTGCATCTATATCTAAATCACTATCTAGCACATTCTCAATCTGTCTTTCATCAAGCATATTAGTAAGTCCGTCACTACAAAGAAGTATTCCACTAACATCTCTCTCAACATCAAACACATCCATTTCCACTGTAATATTAGCCCCAAGTGCTCTCATCAAAACATTCTTTCTCGGATGATCCTTAGCTTCTTCTTCTGTAATTTCACCAGATTTTACTAATAAATTAACCAAAGTATGATCATTAGTTATTTTATATAATTTTTTATCTTTAATAACAAAACCTGAAGAATCACCAATATTTCCAAAAAGCAAAAACTCATCTGTCAAAAGAGCTATAACTATTGTTGTACCCATTCCAACACTCTCTGGATTATTTTCTGTATACTTATATAAAAGCATATTAGCTTCACTAACAACCTCTTTTAAAAAGTTAATTGCCTCATCTTTATTACCAACACTAGAGGTATCAATAAATCTCTTACCGATATGAGTAATTGCAATTGATGAAGCAATCTCACCACCCTTGTGGCCACCCATACCATCGGCAACCGCCATCAAAATTTCACCAGCTTCATTTTTTACAATTGTTACACTGTCTTCATTATGATCTCGGACTTGTCCAGGATCAGTCAAATATGAAAATTCCATTATTTTCCCTCCTCAAAGTTACTACGTAGTTGCCCACAAGCAGCACTGACTTCACTGCCAAACTCCTTGCGCACCGTCACATTTATTTTATTTTTCTTAAGTATATCATAAAAATGCATTATTTTATCTCTACTTGTTTTCTTAAACTCTATATGACTAGTCTCATTATATGGTATCAAATTAACATAAGCCGTTAAACCCTTAAGTAAATGAGCAAGTTCTATAGCGCATTCATCGCTATCATTTATTCCATCAAGCATAATATATTCAAAAGTAACCTTCCTATTAGTAACCCTTAAATACTCTTTTATAGCATCCATAACCTCATTAAGTGGATACACTTTATTAATCTTCATAAGCTTGCTTCGAAGTTTATCATTAGGAGCGTGCAGACTAATAGCTAAATTAACCTGTCTTTTTTCTTTCGTAAACTCTTTTATTTTAGGTACTATCCCACAAGTAGATACTGTAATATGTCTCGCTCCAATCGCGGTACCATAATCACTATTGATAATATCAATAAATCTCATTACGTTATCATAATTATCAAAAGGCTCTCCAATTCCCATCAAAACAACATGTGAAATTCTAACACCTAAATCTTCTTCCACCAAAAGTAATTGCAATACCATTTCATAAGTTTCTAAATTACGAACCTTTTTAAGTCTACCACTTTCACAAAAAGCGCAGCCCATATTACACCCAACTTGCGTTGACACACATAAACTATTGCCATAATCATGATTCATTAAAACCGCTTCAACTTTTTGACCATCATCAAGTTCAAATAAATATTTATGAACATCTTTTCCATTTTGAACTCTTAATATATTAAGTTTATTCATATTAAAATCTTCTTTTAATTTTTCTATAACACTCTTTTTAACATTCGTCATCTCATCAAATGAATGAACTCTTTTTTTATAAAGCCAGTCATACACTTGAATAGCTTTAAATTTCTTTTCACCAATATCTAAAAAATAACTTTCTAATTCCTTAAGAGTCTTTCCATATATGTTCATAAATTCTCACCTTATATTTAATTATACCAAATTACAAAAAAAAATAATAGAACTCCATATATTTTTTATCATAAGTTCTATTACTTTGTTAACTCATAACCATCTATTTGACAATATATTTACCTATTTTATAAAATTCATAGCAATACAAATAGCAAAAAACACCACACCCAAAAGAGCCGTTAATCTAGTTATAAATAATTCTCCGCCTCTTTCTTTACGGTTTGCGAATAATTCATCATTACCACCCATAATATTACTATCAGGGCTTACAGCCTTACCACTTTGTAAAAGGACAATTGCAATTAATAAAATAGATACAATAATTAAAAGTATTTCCATAGTATCCCTCCGACTTCTAATAATTTACCATAAAATCAAAGAAAAATCAACCATTCTATTAATTATATGGCTGATTTCATTTAACTTTTTTTAATATGAATTAAATTCTTGTTAATTTCCTCTAAAGCTCTACCAATATTTTTTGAAGATTTATATTCATTTTCTTTCATTTGAAAATAACTTGTATCATCCATTTCTTTAGCTCTTTTAGAAGCAATATTAACAAGTAAATATTTTGATTCAATTTTCTGTAGTAATGCATCAATTGATGGATATATCATAGTTACCCCTCCTATAACCAACTATATAACACTTTTTAAAAAAATACAAGAAAAACGCCAAAATTTGACATTACTTAACGCTTTTTCTAAGACCATCAAGCACCGCAAACATAGCATAAGTATCTTGCTGACAATACTCTACTAATTTCTGATATTTATGCTTATAATCTAAAGGAAGTAACTTAGGAAAAGACGCATAAGTAACCATCGCCTCAACCCCATTACCAACTTCCATACCTTTATAAGTCAAATTAGAAAACAAAGGTAAAACTTTCTTAATAGAAAATGAACCATCCATATCAGGATGATAATAATTAAACATTTTCGCTTCACCCTTAGAATAACCAAGCATTTCATACAAAGAAGATTTAGTCTTAACAATATTCATCAAATCAAACACATTATCCCTTATTTTAAGCAATTTGTCTCTATATTCAGGAAAGATATAAGCAAGTTCCTTTAACCTCGTTTTTTCAAATGAATCATTATAAACTAAAACCATCTTATCATCAGGAATCAAATCACACATTAACTTAACCAAATCTAATCTATGATCATCGTGATTAGGGGCCAAATAACCATAATGATCTTTCTCTTTATCACATACTCCAGGTTCTCTTTCAACGTGCAGAGAAAATTGAAATACCGACTGTGTATAAGGTCTTTCACCTTTATATCTAGGTAGTGGACAAGGAAAAGTTTCAAAATCTAAATGATAAAGTGGATATGTAATTTGTTTAATACCATCTTTAATTTTTCTTTCATTTATATAAGCTTTACCACTAATAACAGTCTCCTTTTGAACCCTATTTTTCTCTCTATTAAGCATCTCATCAGGAATATCTAACATACTCACCTTGCCATCATTAATCAAATCATAAGTATCATACTTAATATTGCCTTTTTTAAAACCAAAATTATTATTTATATAAGCAAATATAGAGTGTTTTTCTGGCAAAATATCAAAACAAAGTGGACAATACTTACACTTAACTGTCTTTTTATACTCACAGTATTCTCCTAAAGGTACCCTATCACCACTAAGATTATCTATATACCTTTTTATCTTTTTACTATCTAAATATATTTTATCCATTAAATAGCTTGTAACACTCGTCACATCAATGTATGAAATAATATCTTCACCATTTATAGTATCATATTTAGCTTCCCCTTCTTCATACTTCCCATCAAAAACATAATTACTATTTAAAACCGCTAAATAATATTTAACATTCTTATTACCACCATGACTTTTCAAATCATTTTCTATAATAAATCTTTGAACTGCAATATCATAAATATAATGTCCAGGAGCCGAATATTTATCAAATAATTTATCTCTATTTCTCTCATAAACTTTAAATGGCATATAATCTTCTATATTCAAATTCAAATCCTCAAGTAAATAATATATTCCATCATCACCTTTTTTAAATATAGAATATTCCTTACTTCCTAAAGCTAAATATTTCTTCATCGTCGTAGCTTTAACCTCAATAATATTAATACCATCATCATTTTCATTATATATATCTACATAACACAAATATCTAATATTATCAACCACCGCATCAAAGCTTTCCTGATTATAAGTACTTTTTGAAAACTTAAAATCCCCCTTAAAATATTTCGAAGCCAGTTCACCAGCTAAAATCTCAACTTTATTATAATATGGCATCATCGTCTCTAAATGTTCGTTTTTAACATCAATTAAATCATTGCCATTTTCATCAAACATGCCACCAAGTAACTCTGTAATATGTTCTAATTCTTCCTCCTTTTTATATTCTTCAATTGAAATCATACTATCTAACTTTTCTTTTTTTAAATCATCTAAAGCTACATATCTTGGACACCTTGAATAATTTATAAATTTAGTCTTAGTTATTGCCATAATATCACCTATCTAAATTATACATCAAAATTAAATAATCTTGTTTATTTTTTTACGGAAGCAAATTCCTATTAAATAAAAAAAGCACCTCTTGTGTAAGGCACTTTTTAAAATCATTTAATTAAGATAATTTCTTTTTAGCAATAAATCCTGTAACAATACTTACAGCAAGTAAGCCAAAAGCAATCATAATTCCATCTGAAGTCTTTGGATTTTCTACTTCATCTTTAACTTCTTCAGGTTTTTCTTCTTCTGGATTTTCAGGAGTAGTTGGTTGTTCTACTTCAGGATTACTAACTTCTACAGTTGTTCCTACAACAAGTTCATCAGATCTATAAAGTTCATTACCTGATGCATCTTTAACAACAAGATTTACACCATCTAAATCAATTGTTTGAAGAGTATCTTCGGTATTTTCAATTGCAATTGTTTTATCGTTAGTTATTTGGTCAGTATCAACATGAATAGGATCTTTTTGGTCTTTTGCTT